>NZ_JBFRFD010000302.1:0-4649 GCF_052114645.1 Arthrobacter sp. 2YAF22_2 | reverse complement strand
CGGCGAGATTGTGCTGTGCCTGGGTTCCATGCGCGAGATCCTGGAGATCTCCCCGGCCAACAGGCTTGCCGTGGTCCAGCCCGGAATACTGAACGGCGCATTGAATGCGGAACTGGCCCAGCACGGGCTGTGGTGGCCGCCGGACCCGGCCAGCAAGGACATCTCCACCGTGGGCGGCAACATCGCCATGAACGCCGGGGGGCTCCTGTGCGCGAAGTACGGCGTGACCCGCGAAGCGGTGCTGGCGCTTAAGGTGGTGCTCGCCGACGGGCGCCTGATCTCGGTGGGGCACCGGACGGTGAAGGGGGTCACCGGATATGACATCTGCGCCCTGATGATCGGCTCCGAGGGCACCTTGGGCATCATCGTCGAGTGCACGCTCAAGCTGCAACCGGCAGTGACGGGCGTGCAGGCGACCATCGGCGCCTTCTTCCCGGGGGTGGAACAGGCCGCGGACGCCGCGGCACGCATTACGGCGGCCGGGCTCGTCCCGGCCATCATGGAACTGCTGGACCGCCGTACACTCGAATGCGTCGGCAGGTACACCGGCGAGGACCTGCTCGGGCAGGGAGGCTCCTACTTCCTCGTCCAATGCGACGGACCGGCCGCCCTGACCGACGCGGGCGCCGTGGTCGACATCATCACGGCGGCGGGCGGAGCCGCGCGGACCACCACCGATCCGGACGAGTCGGCCCGCCTGGTGAACATTCGCCGGCAGGCGTTTCCGGCGCTGGAATCACTGGGCACGATGCTGGTGGAAGACGTTGCGGTACCGCGGGACCGGGTCAGCGACGTCTTCCGCAAAGTCCTGGACCTCGAAGAGCGATACGGCATCATGATCCCCACCGCGTGCCACGCCGGCGACGGGAACCTGCATCCGACGTTCGTGTACCAGGGCGGGACAGTTCCAGACATCATCTGGAAGGCTGCCGGCGAACTGTTTGCCTACGCCCTCGAACTCGGCGGAACGCTCTCCGGCGAACACGGCATCGGCCTGCTGAAGCGGCGGTGGCTCGGCGACGAACTCGGTCCGGACCTGCTCGACCTCCAGCAGCAGATCAAGGCCGTCTTCGATCCGAAGGACATCCTCAACCCGGGGAAGGTCTTCCCCGCTGCCTGAGCCCGTGCTGGAGCCGGTGCTGAGCCCGGCCGGTGCTTGAGCCCGGCCGGCGCTACGGGCATGCGTTACCGGGCGTGCGCTAACGGCCGGCGGAGAGGTCCGCCGAAATGAGTTCCGCTGTGGCGACGGCGGCTTCGCGGACCGAGGCCAGGTACGCGGCAGGATCCGGCTGCGCGGCGACGGCCTGGGCTTGCAGCGAGACGTTGATCGCGGCGACCACCTTGTCCGGCCCGTCGTGGATCGGCGCCGCCACGGACATCAGCCCGAGTTCCAGTTCCTGGTCCAGCACGCACCAGCCCCGGGCCCGCACGGTATCCAATTCCGCCAGCAGCTCAGCCCGGGTGCCGATGGCGCGCGGGGTGAGGGGCCGGACCTCGGCGGCGGCCAGGTACTCCTGCAGTTCCGCCGGCGGGAGCGCGGCCAGCAGGACCCGGCCCATGGAGGTCGCGTAGGCCGGAAACCGGGTGCCGACGGTGATCCCCACGGTCATGATCCGGCGCGTCGCCACCCGTGCAATGTAGGCGATGTCCGTCCCATCGAGCACGGCGGCCGACGTCGACTCCCCCAGCTTGAGGGAGAGCTCCTCCAAGTGCGGCTGGGCGATTTGCGGTAGCGACAGTCCGGAGAGATAGGCGTAGCCGAGCTGCAGGACCTTGGCGGTCAGGGCGAAGGTCTTCCCGTCGGTGCGGACGTAGCCGAGTTCCACGAGGGTGTGCAGGAACCGGCGCGCGGTGGCCCGGGTGAGGCCGGTCCGGGCCGCGACCCCGGTCAGGGTCATCATGGGGTGCTCCGAGTCGAAGGAGCGGATCACCGCCAGTCCCCTCGCGAGCGACTGTACGTACTGGTCGCTGGCCGCCGGTGCCCCGTCGGCTCGGATAGTCTTTGCTGCCTCAGTCACACTTCACGCGGCCTTGAGCGGCACGGGCACCAGGGCCTGCAGGTCCTCGAGGGTGCAGCCGAACGTCTCGCGGACCCGGACGCCGTCGGGACCGGTCAGGAAGACGGCCTTTTCCGTGTAGACCCTCGTGACGCAGCCGATCCCGGTGAGCGGATAGCTGCAGGTCTCCACCAGCTTGGACACCCCCTCGCGGGTCAGCAGGGTCATCATCACGAAGACGTCCTTGGCGCCGGTCGCCAGATCCATGGCGCCGCCGACGGCGGGAATCGCGTCCGGGGCGCCGGTGTGCCAGTTGGCCAGGTCCCCGGTCGCTGAGACCTGGAAGGCGCCCAGCACGCAGATGTCCAGATGCCCGCCGCGCATGATCGCGAACGAGTCGGCGTGGTGGAAGTAGGAGGCGCCGGGCAGTTCCGTTACCGGGATCTTGCCCGCGTTGATCAGGTCGCCGTCGATCTGGTCGCCGGTGGCCTCCGGTCCCATGCCCAGCATGCCGTTCTCGGTGTGCAGGGTGATGTTCTGCTCCGCCTCGAGGTAGTTGGAAACCAGGGTGGGCTGGCCGATGCCGAGGTTCACGAAGGAGCCGGGCTTGATGTCGCGGGCCACCAGGCGGGCGAGGTCGTCGCGGCCCAGCGGTGTGTCCGAAGTCTGGATCCTTGTCTCGAGACTCATCTCAGGCCACCTTCACGATGTTGTTGACGTAGATTCCGGGGGTCACGATGACTTCCGGGTCCAGGCTGCCCGTCGGGACGAGCTCGGAGACCTGGACGATGGTGTGTTTCGCGGCCGCGGCCATGATGGGGCCGAAGTTGCGGGCCGTCTTGCGGTAGACGAGGTTGCCCTTGCCGTCGGCCTTGAGCGCCTTGATCAGCGCGACGTCGGCGTGGATCGGGGTCTCGAACACCTGCCACTTGCCGTCCAGGAAGCGGGCTTCCTTGCCCTCGGCCAGCGTGGTGCCGTAGCCCGTGGGGGTGAAGAAGCCGCCGATCCCGGCGCCGGCGGCCCGGATCCGCTCGGCCAGGTTGCCCTGCGGGACCAGCTCCAGCTCGATCTCGCCGGCCCGGAACTTTGCGTCGAAGTGCCAGGAATCGGACTGCCGCGGGAAGGAGCAGATCATCTTCTTCACGCGGCCTTCCTTGATCAGCAGCGCGAGGCCCTGGTCGCCCTGGCCCGCGTTGTTGTTGACCACTGTCAGGTCCGTGGCGCCGCAGTCCATCAGGGCGTCGATGAGTTCGAACGGCTGGCCGGCATTGCCGAAGCCGCCGATCATCACGGTGGAGCCGTCCTGGATGCCGGCGACGGCTTCGCCGACGGTGTCAATGAAATTCAGCATGTACTAGCCCTTTACTGGTTTTGCCGGCAGGTCATGCCGACAGGTGATGCCCGGGGGCGGTGGTGACGTTTTCGAGGACGACGGCGAGTCCCTGGCCGACGCCGATGCAGATCGCGGCGACGCCCCAGCGTTCTCCGGAGGCCTGCAGGGACCGGGCCAGGGTGCCCAGGATCCGGGTGCCGGACGCGCCCAGCGGGTGGCCCATCGCGATCGCGCCGCCGTGCCGGTTCACGATGGCCGGATCGATGCCCCAGGCGTTGATGCAGGCCAGGGACTGCGCGGCGAAGGCTTCGTTCAGTTCCACGGCGCCGATCTGGTCCCAGCCGATCCCGGCCTTCGCGAGGGCCTTGTTCGCCGCCTCCACAGGGGCGTACCCGAAGAACTGCGGGTCGTTCGCGTGCGCGCCGCGGCCCGCGACCCGGGCCAGCGGGTCCAGGCCCAGGATCCCGGCGGCGGCCTCGGAACCCAGCCACGCCGCGGACGCCCCGTCGGACAGCGGTGAGGCGTTCCCGGCCGTGACGGTCCCGCCCTCGGCACGGAACACGGTCTTCAGCCCGGCGAGCTTCGCCGCCGAAGACCCGGCCCGGATACCCTCGTCCCGGACCAGGTCCGTGCCTGGCACCGGGGCAACCAGGCCGTCATAGAAGCCCTCGTCCCAGGCCGCGGCGGCGAGGCTGTGCGAGGCGGCGGCAAACTCATCCTGCGCCTCCCGGCCCACCCCGTACTTCTCCGCCAACCGCTCGGTGGCCTCCCCCAGAGACACGGTCCAGTCCGGCCGCATCGCCCGGTTCACCAGCCGCCAGCCCAGCGTCGTGGACACCAGCGACAAGTCCCCCGCCGGATAGGGTTTCTCCGTCTTGGGCAGCACCCACGGCGCCCGGGACATCGACTCGACCCCGCCGACCAAAACCAGGTCCGCGTCCCCGGTGTTGATCTGCCGGGACGCGATCATCGCCGCGTCCAGCGAGGACCCGCACAGCCGGTTCACCGTGGTGCCCGGGATCGAGACCGGCAACCCGGCCAGCAACGTGCCCATCCGGGCCACGTTCCGGTTCTCCTCGCCGGCGCCGTTGGCGTTGCCGAACACCACCTCATCGATCCGGTCGGCGTCCAGCCCCGGCGCGCGCCGGACCGCCTCGCCGATCACGTGCGCGGCCAGATCATCGGGCCGGACCCCGGCGAGCCCGCCGCCGAACTTCCCGAACGGGGTCCGCACGGCGTCGTACACAAAAGCCTGATTCATGAGTTCCTCGAAATTCTCTGTGGGGCCCAACTGGCTGGCAGTTGTTGTCGTTTTGAGC
>NZ_JBFRFD010000301.1:0-4676 GCF_052114645.1 Arthrobacter sp. 2YAF22_2 | reverse complement strand
GGCGTCCAGCAGGCCGGTCTGGCGGGCGAGGGCCTCGCCGTCGCGCACCACCCGCACCACGTAGCGGCTGCCGCGGCGCAGTCCGCCGCCGGAGACGACAATGATCTCACTCTGGTGCCCGTAGACCTCGGCGACGGCGGCGCGCAGCCGGCGGGCGGTCGACGCGAGATCCACCTCGGCCTCGATCACGATCCGGCCGGAGATGATGTGCAGTCCTCCCGCAAACCGGAGCATGGTGGAGACTTCGGCCTTGCGAACCGAGGATTTCTTGATGTCCAGCCGGGAAAGTTCTTCCTTGACCGATGCTGTCAGTGCCATGGCACCTTTCCTACCTGTTCCCGAAAATGTCGTGGTACGCCGTTGCCAGGCGCAGCGGGTCGTGGATCGGCCGGCGGCTCGACGCCCCTACTTTACCCATGACCACCTCGGCGCCGAGCATCCCGGCCGCCCGTTCGAACTCCGCGAGGTCCGTCACCGATGCGGGATCGGCGAGGACGACGTCGACGGTGAAGTCAGGCGCGTACTCCCTGAGCACCCGGAGGTGGTCGGCGGCAGACATTCCCAGCGTCTCTTTGGTGTCCATGGCGAGGTTCATGGTGAGGCAACGCCGCGCCTCGGTGTTGCAGAGCGCGTCACGCATCTCGGGCAGCAGCAGGTGCGGCAGGACCGAGGTGAACCACGAGCCCGGCCCCAGGACCACCCAGTCCGCCAGTTCGATCGCGGTCAGCGCCTCGACGCAGGCCGACGCGGTTTCGGGCAGCAGCCGGACCGCTTCGAGCGAACCGGCAACAGCGCATTTGGCTTGTCCGCGCACAGTTTCCAGCACCGTGGTGCCGTCCGCGCCGGTCACCCGGGCTTTGCCCTCGATGGTGAGCGGCGTCGTGGACATCGGCAGGACCTGGCCGCGTGCCCCGAGCAGCGCACCGGCCCACTGCAGCCCGGCCACGGTGTCGCCCAGTAATTCCCAGAGCGTCACGATCAGCAGGTTGCCCATCGCATGTTCGTCCAGGGAGCCGCCGCGCCCCTTGGCGGGCTTGAAGCGGTGCTGCATGACGTCGCGCCAGGTCCGGCCCCAGTCGGTGTCGTCGCACAACGCGGAGAGCGCCATCCGCAGGTCCCCCGGCGGCAGGACGCCGTACTCCTCGCGCAGCCGGCCGGAGGAGCCGCCGTCGTCCGCGACGGTGACGATGGCGGTCAGCTCCGAGGTGAGCAGGCGCAACGCCGAAAGCGAGGCGGACAGGCCGTGGCCGCCGCCCAATGCCACCACCGAGGGGCCCTTATCCTGCTGGCCGGCGAAGGCCGCGCTGGCGGCCGGCACCAGGGGCAGGGGCCCGGTCAGAAGCGCCATTACTCGCGGCCCAGATCCCGGTGGGTGGTGGTGACGGTGACCCGGGGGTACTGCGCCAGCCGCCGCGACAGTTCGACGGCGACGGCCACGGAACGGTGCTTGCCGCCGGTGCAGCCGACGGCGATCGTCGCGTAGTGCTTATTTTCGCGCCGGTAGCCGTCCAGCACGGGTTCGAGCGCCAAAACGTAGCGTTCCACGAAATCGCTGACGCCCTCGGCCTCGAGCACGTAGTCGCTGACGTCCTTGTCCAGCCCGGTGTGCGGGCGCAGCTGCGGCACCCAGTGCGGGTTGGGGATGAATCGCGCGTCGGCGACGAAGTTGGCGTCCACCGGCAGGCCGTACTTGAAACCAAAGCTCATGACGTTCAGGCGCAGCGCCACCGGTCCGGTTTCGCTGAACAGCTCGGTGATGGCGGTGGCTAGGCCGTGCACGTTCAGCGGCGACGTGTCCAGCACGATGTCTGATGAGTCGCGGAGCTCTTGCAGCAGTTCGCGTTCCGCCGCGATGCCGTCGAGGATCCGGCCGCCGCCCTGCAGCGGGTGGGGGCGCCTCCCCTGTTCGAAACGTCGCACCAGGACGTCGTCGTTGGCATCGAGGAATAGCACGCGGAAGGTGACGCCGCTGGCTTCAAGGTTGCGCAGCGCGGTGCGGATATCGGCGAAGAGGTCCTTGCTGCGGACGTCCATGACGACGGCGAGTTTGGAGATGGATCCCGGCGCGTGCGAGACGAGCTCCGCGAGGGTGCCCAGCATCTGCGGAGGGAGGTTTTCCACGACATACCAACCATGGTCCTCGAGGGCGTCCGCGGCGGTGCTGCGGCCCGCCCCTGACATCCCGGTGACCACGAGCAGCTCCGCCTCTACCGGCTTGACGGGGGTCAACCCGTCCGCCGCCGTGCCGGATCCCGCCGTTGACTCTGCCATCAATCGTGCTCCATCTCTGCTGTTTGCTCTGCCGTGAGGGCCGTGGCTCCGGGCAGTCGCTTCCGGCCGCGCACCGCGCCTCAGCACCTAACCCTAGCCAAGATTGCCGGCGCTAGCTAAGTTTCAAGGATTTCGCCGGTTGTCATGTTGATGGCAGGGACCGTGGGGCCGTCCGCGCCGTCGTCGGCGTTGAAATGCCGCACGATCGCACCGGCAAGGGCCGGCCCAATCCCCTTCGCGGCCGTGAGCTCCTCCATGCTCGCGGCCTTGATGCTTTTCACCGAGCCGAACTGGTTCAGCAGTGCCTTGCGCTTGGAGTCGCCGAGGCCGGGGACGCCGTCGAGCGCCGACACGGTCATGGCCTTGCCGCGCTTTTGCCGGTGGAAGCTGATGGCGAAGCGGTGGGCTTCGTCGCGGATCCGCTGCAGCAGGTACAGCCCGGCCGAGGCGCGCGGCAGGATCACCGGGAAGTCGCTGTCCGGCAGCCAGACCTCCTCGAGCCGTTTGGCGAGGCCGACGACGTAGACGTCTTCGATGCCGAGTTCGGCGAGGGCCCTCGCCGCCGCACTGACCTGTGGTTTGCCGCCGTCGACGACGACGAGGTTCGGCGGGTAGGCAAACTTCGCCCGGGGCGCCGGCGTCGTGGTGTCCGCCACCGGGCCGTCGGCCGCGGCTGCGCTCGGATCGCCCGGGTCGGCTGCTTTTTCAGCCTGTTCTTGAAGGTAGTTCCGGAAGCGGCGGGTGAGTACGTCATGCATGGCCGCAGTGTCGTCGCTGGCCGCGGCGCCCGTGACCGAGAATTTCCGGTAGTCGGATTTCTTCGGCAGGCCGTCTTCCACCACCACCATCGAACCGACCACATTGGTGCCCTGCACGTGCGAGATGTCGAAGCACTCGATCCGCAGCAGCGCGACGGGCAGGTCCAGGGCCTCCTGCAGTTCCTGGAGCGCCTGGGAGCGCAGGGTCAGGTCCCCGGCGCGCCTGGACTTGTGCAGCTGGAGCGCGTGTTCGGCGTTGTCCCGGACGGTGGTCAGCAGGGCGGCCTTGTCGCCGCGCTGCGGGACCCGGATGTCGACCCGGGCTCCCCGCAGCCCGCTGAGCCACTGGCCAAGCTCGGCGGCGTTGCTGGGCTCGGCCGGGACCAGGACTTCCCGCGGCATCCGGCCCTGGAGTTCGCGTTCTTCGCCGTAGACCTGCTGGAGCAAATGCTCGACGAGGTCAGGGGTGCTGGAATCCTCCACCTTTTCCACCACCCAGCCGCGCTGGCCGCGGATCCGTCCGCCGCGGACGTGGAAGACCTGGACCGCCGCCTCCAGTTCGTCCTCGTGCAGGGCGAAGACATCGGCGTCGGTGTCCTCGGCCAGGACCACGGCGTTGCGTTCAAAAACCTTCTTGAGCGCGACGATGTCATCGCGCACCCGGGCGGCGCGTTCGTAGTCGAGCTCGGCCACGGCCGCTGCCATGTCCTTCTCCAGCCGGGAGACGAAGGGCTTGGCCTCACCGCCCATGAACGCGCAAAAGTCCTCGGCCAGGGCACGGTGGTCTTCGGCCGAGATGCGGCCGACGCAGGGGGCCGCGCACTTGTCAATGTAACCGAGCAGGCAGGGCCGGCCGCTGGTTTCCGCACGCTTCAGGACCCCGGCGCTGCAGCTGCGGACCGGGAAGACCCGCAGCAGGGTGTCCATGGTGTCGCGGATGGCGCCCGCCGTGTAGGGGCCGAAGTAACGGGTGCCTTTCCGCCGTTCGCCGCGCAGGACCTGTACCCGGGGGTACTTCTCCGCCATCGTGACGGCCAGGTACGGGTAACTCTTGTCGTCGCGGAACATGACGTTGAACCGCGGCTTGAATTCTTTGATCCAGGTGTACTCGAGCTGCAGCGATTCCAGTTCACTGCCGACGACGGTCCATTCCACGCTGCTGGCCGTGTGGACCATCGCGTAGGTCTTCGGCATCAGGCCGGCGGGGTTGGCGAAGTAGGAATTCAGCCGGGAGCGGAGGTTTTTGGCCTTGCCGACGTAAATGACCCGGCCGTGCGGGTCGCGGAACCGGTACACGCCCGGGTTGGTCGGGATCTCCCCCGTCCGGGGCCGGTAACTAGCTGGATTTGCCACTAGTCCATTCTACTGAGCCGGCGGCGCCGTCCCGACGCGCTAGTCGACACTCTTGCTCTGGTTGTAGGTGGTGGCCCGCTGCTGCCCGCTCAGCTCCGCGATGGCGTCCATGATGCGGTCCGTGACCTGGCGCCGCGCCGGCAGGGAATGGTCCGGGCCGGTCTTGTCGAAGTAGAGCGGCTCGCCGACCTTCATGATGAAGTGCTGGGGTTTGACCTTGTTGCTGTCCGCGGGCTGCAGGTTTTCGGTGCCGATCAGACCCACCGGGACCACCGGGGCTCCCGTCGTGAGGGC
>NZ_JBFRFD010000300.1:0-4679 GCF_052114645.1 Arthrobacter sp. 2YAF22_2 | reverse complement strand
CTGCTGGTTGATGCCGTGCCACATGCCGGTGTACAGCACCTTGGTCAGCTTCACGTGACGGCGCACCCAGCCCATGGTGAACTCGACCTTGTCCGGCGTGATCACGGGGTCCTGCTGGTCCCGGCCCCAGAACATCGGCACTGTGCCATCCAGCTCGTCGTCGTGGAAGCTCGGGTCGCCGCCGGCGTCGACGGCAAAGCCGGAGAGTCCGACGACGGCGGCGTACCCGTCCGGCCGCTGCCGAAGCAGCGTGGTGGCCAGGGCCATGCCCATTGAGAACCCGAGCAGCGTCACCGAGGGATGGTTCGCCCGGACCGAGTCGATCCAGTCCTGCGCGTAGGCCGCCGCGTGCTTGACGGCCTCGAGTGAGTAATCGATTGATGCGGTCAGCGGGAACCAGGTGAAGCCCGGACCGGCGGCCAGCGGGGCACGCAGCGAGGCCACCACGAACTCCTCCGGCAGCGCGTCGGCCAGGCTGAGCAGGTCCTCCTCGTTGGCGCCGTAACCGTGCAGCAGGACCAGCAGGGGCTTGCCGGCGCGGGCGTCTTCGGGCCGGGACCACAGGACGACGGGGGCGGGAAACGCGGCGGGGAAAAGAGCGGCTTCAGTCATGGTTCTATTCTTGCAGTTACCTGTGGGTCACCAGTGGCGCTGGCGCACCTTTGGTACATGAGTGCAGGATAAGTAGGTGAGCGAAACAGAAGCCATGGCGAATCTTCCGGATCTGACCCTTAACCATCCCTGGACGCGCTACGTTGCCATGGGCGACTCCTTCACGGAAGGGATCGGCGATCCGGAGCCGGCCAGCCCGGGCGGCCACCGCGGCTGGGCGGACCGGGTGGCGGAGGAACTGAGCCGCGGTCACGACGATTTCGCTTATGCCAACCTCGCGGTCCGGGGCCGTCTCCTGCAGCAGATCGTGGACCAGCAACTGGCCCACTGCCTGTCCTTGAAGCCGGATCTGGTGACCCTGTCCGCGGGCGGAAACGATCTGATCCGGCCCGGCGGAGACCCCGACGTCCTGGCCGAAAGGCTGGACTCGGTGGTGCAGATCTTGAGCCTGGGCGGCGCCACGGTGGTCCTGTTCAACGGGCCGGACACCGGCTCCACGGTGCTGGGCCGGATCCGCAGCAAGGTGGCCATCTACAACGAGAACCTGCGCACCGTGGCGGCACGGCACGACGCCGTCATCGCCGACATGTGGTCCCTCCGGCAGCTCAATGACCCGCAGATGTGGGATGCGGACCGCCTGCATTTCTCGCCGCTGGGCCACCACACCATCGCGGCCATGGTGCTGGACTCGCTCAACGTGCAACACACCCTGGAGCCGCTCTCCCCCAAACCGCTGCCGCCGCGCAGCTGGCGGCAGGCCCGCACCGGTGACCTCATCTGGGCCCGCGAGCACTTCGTCCCGTGGGTGGTCCGCCGGCTCCGGCACCGCTCCTCCGGGGACGGCATCACGGCCAAGCGCCCGCTGGCCGGTCCGGTGTTCGGCCCCGGGGTCCCGCTCGGGTCGGGCGAGGGCCCGCCCGGCGCGGAGGATGCCCTGCGGCCCTGAACGACGGCCCTGAACGGGCTGCCCGGTTCCGGCCGGGGCAGGACCAGGCACTTCGGGAGCGGCCCGCGCGTTAAGCTGAAGGACCACTCCTGAAAGGTTCGGTACCGTGTTCTCCTTCTTTGGGCTCGCCGTCGCGGCGGCCATCATCATGTTCGGGATGCGCCGGTACAGGGCGTCCAACCGCGGGCGGAACGACAACGGCCCCGGCGGCTTTCCCGGGCAGCCGTTCGGCGGGTCCGGAGGGTTCCCCGGCCAGCAGGACAACCAGCCGCGCGACGGTTTCACCCAGCGGGACTACTACGGCGGGTTCGGCCAGCTCGGCGCCCCGCAGCCCCCGGCCAAGCAGCAGTACCAGGTCCCGTACGAGGACAGCCCGGAATACCTGAACAGCGCGCCGCAGGCCGCCGCCCCGCAGGCACCTGCTTGGCAGCCGCCGGCTGCCCCGCCGTCGTCGTCGGAGCCGCAGGGTTTCCGCGCGCGCAAGCTCGCCGAGCTGGACCAGAAGTACAGCAACGGCGAGCTGGCCATGGAGGATTACATGGCCCAGCGCGCGGAGATCATGAAGGGCTAGGCCCTAGTCGACCTGCGGGAAGCCCAGATCGATCACCGAGGTGGAGGGATCCGGCCAGCGCGTCGTGACCACTTTGCCCCGGGTGTAGAAGCGGATGCTTTCCGGGCCGTACATGTGGGTGTCGCCGAAGAGCGAGTTCTTCCAGCCACCGAAGGAGAAGGTTCCCACCGGCACCGGGATCGGGACGTTGACGCCCACCATGCCGGCTTCGACGTCGAACTCGAACTGCCGGGCGGCGCCGCCGTCGCGGGTGAAGATCGCCACCCCGTTGCCGAACTCGTTGTCGTTGACGAGCTTGACGGCGTCGGCGTAGCTCTCCACCCGGACCACCGAGAGGACGGGGCCGAAGATCTCGTCGTCGTAGACCTTCATGCCGGGCTTGACGTGATCAATCAGGCTGACGCCGATGAAGAAGCCGTTGGAGTCGAACTCCTGGTGCCGGCCGTCCACCACCACGGAGGCGCCCTCGTCTGCGGCGCCGGCCACGTAGGAGGCCACCTTGTCGCGGTGTTCCGCGGTTATCAGCGGACCCATCTGCGACGCCGGATCCGTGCCGGGACCGATCTTGAGCGTGGCCATGCGGGTGGCGATCGCGTCCACCAGTTCGTCGGC
Source organism: Arthrobacter sp. 2YAF22_2 (assembly GCF_052114645.1). Classification (NCBI taxonomy): domain Bacteria; kingdom Bacillati; phylum Actinomycetota; class Actinomycetes; order Micrococcales; family Micrococcaceae; genus Arthrobacter; species Arthrobacter sp. 2YAF22_2. Next base: position 1,938 of record NZ_JBFRFD010000300.1, on the reverse strand, counting down.
GATGTTCCCGACGGCGACCAGGACGCTGACGGCCATGCAGCGCTCGCCCGCGGAGCCATAGGCAGCCGAGATGGCGGCGTCGGCGGCCATGTCGAGGTCCGCGTCGGGGAGCACAACCATGTGGTTCTTGGCACCGCCCAGGGCCTGGACCCGCTTGCCATGGTCGGCGGCGCGCTTGTAGATGGACTGGGCGATCGGCGTCGAGCCTACAAAGCTGACCGCTTTCACGTCCGGGTGCTCGAGCAGCACGTCGACGGCTTCCTTGTCGCCGTGCACCACGTTGAGGACTCCGGCGGGCAGTCCGGCCTCGGCGAAGACCTGTGCGATGAAGATCGCGGAGGAAGGGTCCTTTTCGCTCGGCTTGAGCAGCACGGTGTTCCCGCACGCCAGCGCGCTGCCGATCATCCAGAGCGGCACCATCGCCGGGAAGTTGAACGGCGTGATGCAGGCGACGACGCCGACCGGCTGGCGCACCGAGTGGACGTCGACGCCGCCGGACACCTGTTCCGAGCGTTCGCCCTTGAGCGCGTGGGACAGGCCGGTGGCGAATTCGATGTTTTCCAGGCCGCGGGTGATCTCGCCCTCGGCGTCGGAGAGGACCTTGCCGTGCTCGCTGGTCAGCAGGGCCGCCAGTTCGGGCCGGCGCTGCATGAGGAGCTCGCGGACCCTGAAGAAGATCGTGGTGCGCTTGGCCAGGCTGGTGGCCCGCCAGCCGGGCAGGGCGGCGCGGGCGGCGGCGATGGCCTCCTCGACGCGGTCCGCGGAGGCAAGGGCCACTTCCTTTTCCTGTTCGCCGGTGGCGGGGTTGAATACGGGGCCGTAGCGTTCGGCGTCGGACACCAGGGCGCCGTTGATGAAGTGCGGAATGCGTTCCATGGGAGGTTCTCTTTCTAAAAAGGTTTGAAGGCTACTTGGCGGATTCGAACGAGCCGTCGACCAGCTTGACAATCGCGGAGCAGTCCTTGCCGGACTGGCCGCCGTCGATCAGGCGCTGGAAGAGCTGCTGGACGTGCTCGCCGATTTCCAGCGGAGTTCCGGTGTCCTTGGCTGCGCTGATGGCCAGTCCGATGTCCTTGTTGGCGAGTTCGGCGGTGAAGGTCGGGGCGAAGTCGTTGTTGGATGCGGCGGTGGGCACGACGCCGGCCACCGGATACCAGGTGCGCAGAGCCCAGCTGTCGCCGGAGGAGACCGAGGCGATGTCCCAGAAAACCTGCTTGTCCAGGCCCAGGCGGTCCGCGAGCACCGCTCCCTCGGCCGTGGAGGCGAGGTTGATGAAGAGCATCAGGTTGTTGCAGATCTTGGCGGCCTGCCCGGTGGTGGCTCCCCCGGTGGGGATGATGTTGGCGGCCATCGGCCGAATGTATTCGGTCGCCTCGGCGACGGCGCCGGCCTCGCCCCCGATCATGAAGGTCAGCGTCGCGGCTTTCGCGCCGCTCATCCCGCCGGAGACGGGGGCGTCGACAAAGCGGAAGCCCGCCTCCGCTGCGGCGTCGTGCAGGGCCTGGGCCGAGGCAATGTCGATTGTGGACGAGTCCACCAGCAGTGTCTTGTTGTCGGCGTGGGCCAGGACGCCCTCGGCACCGAGGTATACGGCGCGGGCGTGCTCGCCCTTCGGGAGCATCGTGAAGACGACGTCGGCGCCCTCCACGGCCTCGGCGATGCTGCCGGCGGGCTTGACTCCCCCGGCCTCGGCGGCGGCCACGGCGTCCGCGTTGAGGTCGAAGCCGCGGACCTCGTTTCCGGCTTTGGCGAGGTTCACCGACATGGACCCGCCCATGTTTCCCAGTCCGATCCAGGCGACAACTGCCATGGCGTAAGCTCCTTTGCTTTGATCCTGCGTCCTGTTGCTGCGTCTTGGTAAGGCTCGGGGCCGGCGCAGCTGCCGGATCCCACGTGTCAACCATCACACCCTGTTACAGTGCAATCAAGGAGAAAAAC
>NZ_JBFRFD010000299.1:0-4690 GCF_052114645.1 Arthrobacter sp. 2YAF22_2 | reverse complement strand
GTTCACCAGGACGGCCTCGTGCACGTCTCCGCGCTGGCCAACCGCTTCGTCTCCGACCCGCGGGAGGTGGTCAAGTCCGGGCAGGTGGTCAAGGTCAAGGTGCTGGAGGCGGATCCCGAGCGGAAGCGCATCTCGCTTACCCTGAGGCTCGACGACGAGCCCGCGCCTGTCGGTGCGGCCGGTGAGCGCCCGGGGAGGCCTCCGGCCGGGAGGCCTGCATCCGGGAGACCAGCGCCGGGGGGCAGGACACCGGCCAGGCAGCCAGCTCAGTCGAAGCCGGTTCCGGCGCCCGTCAACACCGCGATGGCCGAAGCGCTGCGAAAGGCCGGACTCGGCAAGTAGCGCGACCGTTTAGCGCGGATTCCCTACCGCTCGGCGCGCATTTCGTACGTTTGCTGATGATGTGCACCATGATTGCCGAAGGCAACGGCTCACGTTTGGGGTCCTTCGCCTCTAGATCGCTGGACATCGACGTCGTGGATAAGCAAGGGGAACACCTATGGGCTGGCTGGACCGTGAACGAACCATTGCGCCGCCGGGATTCAACCGCTGGCTCGTGCCGCCGGCGGCGCTCGCCGTCCACCTCTGCATCGGGCAGGCCTATGCGACCAGTGTCTACAAGACGGCCCTGGTCAAGCATTTCGGCGCCAGCCTGACCGAAATCGGCGTGATCTTCTCCATCGCCATCGTGATGCTCGGTCTCTCCGCCGCGATCATGGGCACCTGGGTGGACAAGAACGGCCCGCGCAAGGCGATGTTCACTTCCGCGGTGTTCTGGGCCTGCGGCTTCCTGATCGGCTCGCTCGGCATCTTCACCCACCAGCTCTGGCTCGTCTACCTGGGCTACGGCGTGGTCGGCGGCATCGGCCTGGGCATCGGCTACATCTCGCCGGTGTCCACCCTGATCAAATGGTTCCCGGACCGGCCGGGCCTCGCGACCGGCATGGCCATCATGGGCTTCGGCGGCGGCGCCCTCATCGCGAGCCCGGTTTCCACCGCGCTGCTGAAGCTGTACGACCCCAACTCCAACGCCAAGGGCTGGGTGGCCAGCGGCGACTCCGTCGGCAAGCTCTTCCTGACCCTCGCTGTCATCTATCTCGCGTACATGCTCTTCGGCGCCTTCACCATCAAGGTGCCCGCCGAAGGCTGGAAGCCCGCGGGCTTCGACCCCACGAAGGTCAAGGCCGCCAAGCTCGTCACCACGGAGAACGTCTCCGCCAAGAACGCCGTCAAGACCAGGCAGTTTTGGCTGGTCTGGATTGCACTGTTTTGCAACGTCACCGCCGGCATCGGCATCCTGGAACAGGCCGCCCCGATGATCCAGGACTTCTTCCGCCAGTCCGACGGCGCGTCCCTGGTCAGTGCCGCCGTCGCCGCCGGCTTCGTCGGGCTGCTCTCCATCGGCAACATGGCCGGGCGCTTCGCCTGGTCCGCCACCTCTGACGTGACCGGCCGCAAGCGCATCTACATGGTGTACCTCGGCGTCGGGGCGGTGCTCTACATCGTGCTCGCCCTAGCAGGGTCCACCACGACCATCCTCTACGTGATCCTCGCGTTCCTGATCATTTCCTTCTACGGCGGCGGCTTCTCGACCGCGCCGGCCTACCTGCGGGACCTCTTTGGCACGTTCCAGGTCGGCGCCATCCACGGCAGGCTGCTGACCGCCTGGTCCGCCGCCGGCGTCGCGGGACCGCTGATCGTCAACGGCATCCTCGACGCCCAGGGGACGCCCGGCAAGTTGACCGCCGCGTCCTATCAGCCGGCACTGCTGACCATGGTGGCGCTGCTGGTGGTCGGTTTCGTGGCCAGCCTGCTGGTCAAACCGGTCGACGAACGATTCCACGAACCCCGCCCGGACCGCAATCCTTCGCACGAACCCGCCATGGAGGCCTGAAATGAGCACTGCACACACCCCCGGCGCCCAGGCGTCCGTAACAGCGTCCACCGGCAAACTGGCCGTGGCCTGGGCCCTCGTCGGGGTGCCGCTGGCCTACGGGGTCTACGAAACACTGACCCGCGTAGCGGCGCTGTTCGGCTGAGTTATGCCCTTCACCCCGCCTGAGCCGTTCACCACCCGCCCCACCTTGCAGGGCACCTTTGGGATGAGCGCGTCCACGCATTGGCTCGCGACGGCGGCGGCGCAGGCGGTGCTCGAACGCGGCGGCAACGCGTTCGACGCCGTCACAGCCGGCGCCTTCGTGCTGCACGTTGTGGAGCCGCACCTCAACGGCCCGGGCGGGGACATGACGGGAGTTTTCGTGACGGCGTCCGACCCGGGCACGCCGGTGGTGCTGATGGGCCAGGGCCCGGCGCCGGCTGCGGCCACCGTGGAGCACTACCGTGCCGAAGGCCTGGACCTGGTTCCGGGGTCGGGGGCACTGGCCGCCGCGGTGCCGGCCGCCGTCGACGCCTGGCTCCTGCTGTTGCGGGACCACGGAACCTGGGAGCTGGACGCGGTGCTGGAGTTCGCAATCGGCTACGCCCGCGACGGGCACCCGATGCTGGGCCGCGTCGGCGGCACGATTGCCGCGGTGGCTGAGCTATTCCAAACGCACTGGCCCAGCTCGGCGGAGCTGTGGATGCCCGGCGGCAAGGTCCCGGCCGAGGGCGAACTGGTGCGCAACCCGGCCCACGCCCGGACCCTGGAACGGCTCGTCGAAGCCGGCCGGGCTTCCACCGGTACCCGCGAGACGCGAATCGATGCGGCCCGCCTGGAATGGCGCGAGGGCTTCGTCGCCCGGGCGATGGTGGCATCGGTGCAGACCCCGCACCGGCACTCCTCGGGCACCGACCACCGGGGCGTGCTGGCCCTGGCCGATTTGGCCGGCTTCGAAGCCGGTTACGAGCCGGCCGCCACCGTGGAGTTCCGCGGTCACACCATCGCCAAGACCGGGCCGTGGGGTCAGGGGCCCGCGCTGCTGCAGACCCTGGCCATCCTTGACGGGTTCGAGGACCGGCTTCTGGATCCGTCCACCGAACTAGGGGCACACACGATCCTGGAGGCCCAGAAGCTGGCGCTGGCGGACCGTGAGGCCTATTACGGTGACACTAACGTGCCGTTGGAGTACCTCCTGTCCGAGGAGTACTGCGCGGGCCGCCGGTCCCTGATCACGGACCGGGCGTCGCACGACTTCCGGCCGGGGCGGGTGCCGGGCCGTGAACCCTACCTCCCGCCGCTGCGGACCGAGTACGTCCCGCCGGCGCTGGCCAGCCTCGTGCAGGCGTCCCGTCCGGGGGCCGGGCAGGCGTCCGGTTCGGCGGGGTTGGGCGTGGGGGAGCCGACCGTGGCGCCGAGCGGGGAGACCCGGGGCGACACCTGCCACATCGACGTCGTGGACCGTTGGGGAAACATGATCTCGGCGACGCCGTCGGGCGGTTGGCTGCAGTCCTCGCCGGCGATCCCGGAACTGGGCTTCTGCCTCGGGACCAGACTGCAGATGACCTGGCTGGAGCCGGGAACGCCGTCCACCCTGACTCCGGGCAAACGGCCTCGCACCACCCTGACGCCCACCTTGGTGCTCCGGAACGGACGGGCGGTGACCGCATTGGGGTCGCCCGGCGGCGACCAGCAGGACCAGTGGCAACTGCCGTACCTGCTCCGGGCCATCGTGGGCGGCTACTCGCCGCAGCAGGCCATCGACGCGCCGACGTTCCATACGACGTCGATGCCCGGTTCGTTCTGGCCGCGGACCTGGGAACCTGGCGGCGCCGTGGTGGAGGAGCGGCTGGGCGAGGACATCATCGCGGGGCTCGAACGCCGGGGGCATCTTGTCACGAGGGCCGGCGGCTGGACCCTCGGCCGGCTCTCCGCCGTCGTCCGGGACCCGGCCACAGGAGTATTGCAGGCCGCCGCCAACCCGCGGGGCGCCCAGGGGTACGCGGCTGGGCGGTAGCTACCCGACCCGCCGACGGCGCACCGCCAGGTAGGTTGCGACGCTCGCGAGGGCTGGGACGCCGAGGAAGACAGTCAGCCCTGCAATGCCGCTGGGAACGCCCCCGACGGCCGCGTAAGCTGCAATGCCGATCCACCAGAGCAGGGCCGTCGTGAATCCGCCGATGACGAGGAATCCGCGAGTTGCCGGGCGGCCCGGTCTGGGAACGCTTCGAGGCGGGCGGCCCTTCAAGCCAGCCGATACCGCGGAGGGGGAACTGGCACGGTGCCGCCGCGCCAGGAGGAATGTGCCGGCGGTTGCCGCCACGGGGACGGCTCCGAAGATGAGCAATCCGGCTAGACCGCTCGTCGGCCCGCCGACCATCAGGTAGCCGGCCATCCCGATCCAGCAGCACAGAACGGCGAAGAACCCGCAGAGAACCACTATGGGATTCCGCAGGCCGGAGCGGCCGTCCGGAAAAGCAGCGAATGTTCCGTTGCGTGCCATGATCAGTCCCCCAATGCGGTTGCCTCAAAGGCTGGGTAGTTGTCATTACAGCATGGCGCGGCAGCTCTGACGAGGCACATTCGTTGATTCGGCTTATGGATCCGCTTCATGGATCAATAAGCGGGTGTCCATGTCTCAAGGCTGGAGTCATTCATGATCGGAAGTAGTGGTTTCGTTTGGGTTGTTGGCGGGRGTCCAGGTGGGGTGGCGGGATGAACCAGGGGATGCCGGCGCGRGGTTGGATGGTCCAGTGTTCCTTGTGGATCAGGTGGTGGTGGTGGGAGCAGAGCAGGACTCCGTTGTCGGCGGAG
>NZ_JBFRFD010000298.1:0-4692 GCF_052114645.1 Arthrobacter sp. 2YAF22_2 | reverse complement strand
CGTCAAACGCTTAACGCGAATTGCGTCAAACGTTTGATGCCATGTGCCGCCCGATGGGGCTCCGGACCGATAGCATCGAGGAATGCGGCCCAACGACGAATCCACCCCCCGGCGCGGCGCCGCCCCGGCGACTACCGTTCCCGCCCGCGCTCTTCGTGCCAAGGCTGCGGAAAGGGCGGTGGGCGGCACGCCGGGAGCGCGCGTCACGGCCGCCATGGTGGCCGCCCGGGCCGGCGTCTCGATAGCCACGGTCTCCCTGGTGGCCAACGGCAAGACGGCGGGCCGCGTCTCGGCGGACAAAATCGCCCGAGTCAGCCAGGCGATTGACGAGCTCGGCTACGTAGTGGACGGCATCGGCAGCTCGCTGGCCCGGGGCGGCAGCAACCTGGTCATTCTGGCCGCACCGGACGTCGCCAACCCCTTCTTTGCCAAGGTGATCGCCGGCGTGCGGATCGCTCTGGGCGCGGAGTACCAGCTGCTCCTGGCGGTCAGCGAACCGGGCCAGCTGCCCACGCCGGAGGAAGTCCGTGCCCTGATGTCCCTGCGGCCGGCCGGGCTGTTGGTCGATGCCCCGGATGCGGCGTTCCTGGACCGGCTGCACAGCACTGCCCCCGTGGTGTTGCTGGATGCGCCCGGCGTTGAGGGCTACGCGCCCTCCGTGAACCTCGATGTCGGCCATGGCGCCCGCGAGCTTGCCAAACACCTGGCGAACCTGGGGCATACGCGGGTGGCATATCTGGACAGCACCAGCGGGACGGCAACCTTCCGGGTGCGGCGGGACGCGTTCCTGGCGCAGGCCGCCGCCAGCGGCATCCAGGTACCCGACGGCGCCGTCGCCAGCACCCCTATCGACGTCGGCGCCGCGGCCGCCGCCTTTGCCGGTTCGTGGCCGGCCTGGCAGCACAGCGGGATCACCGCCGTCGTCTGCTGCACTGACACGCACGCCTACGGTGTCCTGCAGGAGGCCCGGGTTGCCGGCATCGTGGTTCCCGGGCGGCTGGCCGTGGCCGGATTCGACGATCTGCCATACTCGGCCACCAGCAGCCCGGCGTTGACCAGCGTGCACCTGCCGGCGGCGGCCCTCGGCGAACAGGCGGGCCGCGCGTTGAAGGAGCTGATGCGCGGCGGCATGCTCACCGAACCGCAGCAGACCCTGGCCAGTACGCTGATCGAGCGCGCGTCCACCACGGGTCAGGCGGACCGCCCATAGGGCCAACCTCGTCAACATGTGGGGTGCCGAGCTGACCGGGAGGGTTGGGGGCGAGAACCTCCCCGCGCGGGAGGACATGCCCAGTCCTGAGCGAGGCGCTGCAGAGGTTCTCGAGAGGCGCCGCGCGGGTTTCGGGAGGACATGTCCAGTCCTGACGCCCGCGATTGCGCATAACGGGCATATGCCCATCCTCTGGCCTCGGCGGGGAGCATGTCCCCGGAAGCTACGCCAATCCGCAGGAGGACATGCCCATTCCGGACGCCCGCGAGTGGGCACAACGGGCAAATGCCCATCCCCCGGTCTCGGCGCGGCGCATGTCCCCGGAAGCTACGCCAATCCGCAGGAGGACATGTCCAGTGGTCACGCCCGCGCCCCACCGTGCGGGAAGGTGAATCAGCCCGGTACCCCTACCAACCCGCGCGATTACGAGGAGTGCGGGACGTCCGGCTTGCCGGTCCGGTGGACCGCGTATACCGCTGCCTCCTGGCCCGGCCGGCCGTGTTTGGGGTCGTGTTCCTTGGGGTGGCGATGCTTCCCGCTGCCGTCCGGCCACTGCTGGCCCTCGGACGCCGGGGGTGGAAGGTGGTGCGCGGGTTCGGGTCCGGGGGCCTCGTCCATGGTTTCGGCCAGATGGCTGGCTACCTCAGGCTCGATCCCGTCTACGGGGTGGTGTTCCGCCATTGCTCTTCCCTTCCACTGTGCCGGACAACTATGTGCCGGGCAACGATGTGCCGACTGCCGATGTGCCGTGAAACGAAGTGTTCATCCATCGTAGGTCGGCTCGGAGGAGATGTCTGCAGGAACTACCAGCGGACCTTTTTCTCCGCCGGTCCCTGCTTTCCGCTGGCGTGCGTGGGCTTGTGGCTGTGCCCGATGCTCTGCGTGGAGGCGCCGCCCCGCGATTTGCTGGCGAGCATGTCCTTCTGAGCCTCGGTCAGGCGGGACTTGATGCCCGTCCCGGGGCGCTCGGCTCCGGGCTGTTTCCCGGCGTCTTCTACGTCTGTATCGCTGATCTTGCTGCTGTCTTCGTCGGTCATGGAACCGCTCTCCTTGTATGGCCTGGCCGGCCTGCCTCTTCCCGGCACCCGGGTGGCTCCACTTTATGCGGCCAGGGATCCCCTTGAACACCCTCGTTGCTGCGCCCCAGCGGCGCTCCCGTGGGGTTGCCAGAAACATCAATCCGGGTCTAAAACCGGCCTCTAGAGCGCGCCTGTGGAAAAAGTTTGGCGGCTTCGGCACGAAAGTCTTCAGTTCCCAGTAGCCGCGCGGTGAAAGCGGGGAAAAGAACTACGCGATTAGGGGCCGATTGGGCCGAAAATCCCGGCATCATACGGCACCGAAATCGGAAAATCCATGGAAACCACGTAAAATTGAAAGCCTGCCCGGAGCGGGGCAGCTACAAGTCGTAAGCAAATGACCTCCCTAGGAGCGGCCCAAATGCCCAAAGACCGAAGCACGACCGACTCTTCAGCAGGCGTCTTGAACGCCAGCAGAACCAACCAAGCTGCACCCAAGGGTGCCAGGAAACCGAAACTGCGGCGCCGCCGGCTCCGTGAGTCCGACGTCAACGTTGTCGACCAGCCAATGCTCAAAAAGGCCCTCGGCGGCACCATCGTGGGTAACACCATGGAATGGTACGACGTCGGTGTGTTCGGCTACCTGATCACCACCATGGGTCCGGTATTCCTGCCGGAGGCGGACAAGTCCGTCCAGACCCTCTTCCTGCTCGGCACCTTCGCCGCCACCTTCATCGCCCGCCCCCTCGGCGGAGTCGTGTTCGGCTGGCTTGGCGACAAGGTCGGCCGGCAGAAGGTCCTYGCCGCGACACTTATGATCATGGCGGCCAGCACCTTCGCCGTCGGCCTCCTGCCGGGTTACGCCCAGATCGGCATCTGGGCCGCTGTCCTGCTGGTCCTGTTCAAGGTGATCCAGGGCTTCTCGACCGGCGGCGAGTACGCCGGCGCCACAACCTTCGTGAGCGAGTACGCCCCGGACAAACGGCGCGGATTCTTCGCCAGCTTCCTGGACATGGGCAGCTACCTCGGCTTCGCCGCCGGCGCCGCCCTCGTGTCCGTGCTGCAGCTGACTCTCGGCCAGGACAGCATGGAGCAATGGGGCTGGCGTGTTCCGTTCCTGCTGGCCGGTCCGCTKGGCCTGATCGCCGTGTACTTCCGGAGCAAGATCGAGGAATCCCCCCAGTTCCAAGCCACCCTCGATGCCCAGGCGAACCTCGCCAAGGATGCCACCGCCGCTGACACGGCCGCGTCCAAGGGCCCGGTGGGCATCGTGAAGGCCTACTGGCGCTCTATCATCGTCGCGATGGTCCTGGTGGCCGCAGCCAACACGGCCGGCTACGCCCTCACGTCGTACATGCCGACCTACCTCACCGAGTCCAAGGGCTACGACGAACTGCACGGCACCCTGCTGACGATCCCCGTACTTGTCATCATGAGTCTCTGCATTCCGCTGACCGGCAAGCTCTCCGACCGGATCGGGCGGCGCCCGGTGCTGTGGATCGGTGCCATCAGCACCGTGGTCCTGGCGACCCCCGCGTTCCTGCTGATTGGCACCGGCGAAATCTGGTCCACGTTGGCCGGACTTTCCCTGATTGCGTTCCCTGTGACGTTCTACGTGGCCAACCTGGCCTCCGCGCTGCCGGCCCAGTTCCCGACGGCCAGCCGGTACGGCGCCATGGGCATTGCGTACAACTTCTCGGTGGCCATCTTCGGCGGCACCACCCCGTTCATCGTTGCCGCCCTGATCAACGCCACCGGCAACGACATGATGCCGGCCTACTACCTGATGGCCACCTCGGCGATCGGCGCCGTGGCGATCTACTTCCTCAAGGAGTCCGCCCAGATGCCGCTGCCCGGCTCGATGCCGAGCGTGGACACCCAGGCCGAAGCCCGCGAACTGGTCGCCACGCAGGACGAGAACCCGCTGATCGACCTTGAGCACATGGATATGCCGCTCACCGCAATGGAAAGCAACGACGGCGACGCCGGCAGGGTTCCGTCCCGGGTCTAGTCCCAGGCCGGCCAGTACGGCTCCAGCGCCCCGCCCAGAGAGGCCCGTCGCGCGCGCTTTCCCTGCCAGGGAAGCCCGCGGGGCGGGCCTTTGGCAGGCCCGCGCGCTGCTGCGGCCGTCTACTTCGGCCGGCGCGGCGGCCCCGCGACAAAACGGTTGGGAACCACGCGCGCGGCCGCGACGAGGAGCTTGTAGCGTTTGCTCGGAATCGAGACGGCCCTGCCTTTTCCGTTGTCGGCCAGACCCTCGCGCACCACTTGTTCGGCCCGCAGCCACATCCAGGCCGGGGCCACTGCTGTGTCCATGCCCATCCGGTCGTGGAATTCGGTGTGCGTAAAGCCGGGGCAGACGGCCGTCACCTTCACCCCGCGCCCGGCATAGGCAAGGTTGGCCCAGCGGCTGAAGCTGAGCAGCCACGCCTTGGCGGCGGAATACGTTTCGCGCGGCAGAAATGC
>NZ_JBFRFD010000297.1:0-4693 GCF_052114645.1 Arthrobacter sp. 2YAF22_2 | reverse complement strand
GGGCTGCACCGGATGGCGGGAGCCACACCATGAATCTTCTTCGTCCCGCCGTTGTCAGTGAAAGGAACGGGTCATGAACAACAGGCTCGCACGGCTGGCGGTCCCGATCGGCATCGTGGGCATCGTCCTGCTGCTGGTGGTTCCCGTCCCGGCCCCTCTGCTGGACTTCCTGATCGTCTGCAACATCCTGCTGGCACTGCTGGTGCTGCTGACCAGCATGTTCGTGAAGAAGCCGCTGGACTTCTCGGTGTTCCCGTCGCTGCTGCTCGTGGCCACGCTGTTCCGGCTGGGCCTGAACGTCGCGTCCACCCGGCTGGTCCTGGGCAACGGCTATGCCGGCCAGGTGATCGAGGCGTTCGGCAAGGTCACCGTGGGCGGCTCGATGATCATCGGCGCCGTCGTCTTCCTGATCCTGGTGGTCATCCAGTTCGTCGTGGTCACCAAGGGTGCCGAGCGTGTCGCCGAGGTGGGGGCGCGCTTCACCCTCGACGCCATGCCCGGCAAGCAGATGGCGATCGACGCCGACCTCAACGGCGGCCTGATCACGGACACCCAGGCCCGGGTCCGCCGCGCCGAGGTCTCCGCGGAGGCGGACTTCTACGGCGCCATGGACGGTGCCTCCAAGTTCGTCAAGGGCGACGCGATCGCCGGCATCATCATCATCATCATCAACTTCATCGGCGGCATCGCCATCGGCATGCTGCAGCGCGGCCAGCAGATCGGCGACGCCCTCGGCACCTACGGCCTGCTGACCATGGGCGACGGCCTGGTCACCCAGATCCCCGCGCTGCTGATGGCCGTCTCCACCGGCATGATCGTGACCCGGTCCAACGCCGAGGCCGACATGGGCCGGACCGCCTCCACCCAGCTGCTGCAGTCGCCCAACGCGCTGATGATCGCCGGCGTCGCCGCCATGGCGATGGCCCTGATCCCCGGCATGCCGCCACTGCCGTTCATCCTGGTGGGAGCCGGCCTGGTCCTGGCCTCGCGCCGCACCGCCGCCAGCCAGCGGCAGGCCGAACAAGCCGCCGACGCCGAGACCGCCGCCCTCAACGCCCCGGAGCGGGACCCGAACGAGAAGCTGCTCGAAGACATGCGGATCCACCCGGTGGAGATCCTGTTGGCCCCCGACCTCGTCGACATGGTCTCGGGCGCCTCCGACGACCTGCTGGCCCGGGTCCGGTCCCTGCGGCACAAGATTGCCATGGAACTGGGCCTGGTCATCCCGCCGGTCCGCACCCGGGACAGCGTGGACCTGCCGCCGGCCACCTACGCCATCCGGATCGCGGGGGTGGAGTCCGGCCGCGGGACCGCCCCGGCAGGGCAGATGCTGGCCCTGGGTGACTCGCTGGACTCGCTGCCCGGCGTCGCGATGATCGAGCCGGTCTTTGGCCTGGCGGGTAAATGGGTTCCGGCCGAGATGCGCCACAACGCCGAGATGACCGGCGCTACCGTGATTGACCGGGTCTCGGTCCTGGTGACGCACCTGTCCTCGATCGTCACCGCCAACGCGGCCCGGCTGCTGTCCCGCGAGGACGTCCGGGTCCTGACCGAGGGCGTCCGCAGCCAGAGCCCGTCCGCCGTCGAGGAACTCACCCCGGCCCTGCTCTCGCTGGCCGAACTGCAGCGGGTCCTGCAGGGCCTGCTGGATGAACAGGTCCCGATCAATGACCTGGCCCGCATCTACGAGGCGCTCACCCTCCGGGCCAAGGTTTCCACGGATCCCGAGTCGCTCGTGGAGGCGGCTCGCCAGGCGCTGGGGCCGGCGCTGACCGCGAAATTCATGGAGGGGCCCGTGCTCAACGTGATCATGATCGACCCGCTGCTGGAGCAAACCATGCTGGAGGACATGCGGCCGGCCGAGGGCGGCAGCCAGATCGTAATGGGCCAGGACCGGCTCGACGCCGTCCTCCGCTCGGTGGGCAACGCGGTCGACGCCGCGGCGGCTGCCAACCGGCAGGCCGTCCTGGTCTGCGCCCCGGCGCTGCGTCCGGCCATCCACCGGCTCCTGGGAGCGCAACCCGGTTCCGTGCCGGTGTTGTCCTACCGCGAAGTCACCTCCGCCAATGTCCGGATCGAAACTGTAGGAGTCGTGCGCCATGCCGAACCGCTATCGGCTTAAGGGAGCCTCGCTGGAAGAAATCCGCAGTAAGGCAGAACTCCAGTACGGTCCGGCGGCCCGCATCGTGTCCGCCGAGCGGGTCAGCAGCCCCGGCATCGCCGGGCTCTTTGCCGCGAACCGCTACGAGGCCATCATCGAACTCCAGCCCAAGCACGACGTCGTCACCGGCGAGGTGGTCCCGGACGCGGACATCCTCGCCGAGGGCGAGGTCGTGGAACCGTCGGACGCCGCCCCTGCCGGCACGGCCACGCCGGCGGCGGCCAAGCAAAGGATCGCCGACGCGCCCGGCCACCAACTGCAGGGCGACGCCATTGCAGCACTGCTGGCCGAGGCCGACGCCGCCGAGCTGACCCTGCACCGGTCGGGAAACGCCGGCCTCTCCACCGAGTCGCCGGGCTTCGCGGAAATACTGGACCAGCTCGGCTCCGGCCTCCGGACCCCCGCGGCCCAGCCGGCCGTGCCGGCTCAGCCCGGCCCCGCGGTTCAGCCGGCCCAGCTTGGCCCCGGGGTTCCAGGCGCTGGCTCCGCCCTGGGGCCCGTCCCGTCGTCGCCGATTCCGCGGACTGGCGCGCCGGTACCCCAGAGACTTCCTGTCCCGCTGAGCGGCAACGGGGACCTGGTGGTGCTGGTAGGTCTCGGTGACGACGCGCTGGACACAGCCCTGGCCATGTCCACCGCCGCCGGCGGCGCGGACGTGCGCACGGCGGGACAGTTGAGTGCGTACGGGCACCTGCACCTGGACGGTCGCCAAAGCGCAACGGCGGCCCGCGCCCACGCCGTGGAAACGGAACAAACGGTGGTGGCGGCCTTCGGCCTGGGCAAGGCCCGCAACACCCTGGCACGGCTCCAGGCGATCGCGGCCCTCGCGCCGGACCAGGTTTGGGCTGTCGTGGACGCCGGACGCAAGCAAGAGGACACGGCCCGCTGGGTCAGCCTGCTGCGGGCGCGGCTCGAAGTCGCCGCGGTGGCGGTCGTCGGCGCGGCGGACACCGCCAGCCCCGAAACCGTGGAGGCCCTCGGGCTGCCGGTGGGCTGGATCGACGCCCGGGCGGCGACCAGGCCGTTGCCGTGGGCCGCCGAGACCGGACGCGAAGGGTAGATTGAGGGGATGCTGGTACTCACACGCAAGCCGGGCGAACAGATCATGATCGGCGACGGCATCGTCATCACTGTTCTGGAAGGCCGCGGAGACGGTGTCCGGATCGGCATCGAGGCGCCCCGCGGCGTCACGATCCAGCGGCGGGAAGTCATCGAGGCGATCGCGGCGGCGAATCTCGCGGCAGCTGAAGCCGGTGCCGACGCCGGAACCGGCACCGAAGATGCGCTGCGCGGGCTGCTGCCGCCGGCTGCCGTCCGCTCCAGCGACTGAACGCAAACGCGGACACGATCGACGGCGTCGCGGCGCCGTCGGGGTCGACCGCCGGCCTAGCGGGGATTCGCGTCGTCGCCGAGGTACTGGGCCATCAGCGGCTGGGTGGCCCGGCGCGTGATGGCCAGGGCCCGTTCGATGTTTCCCGCAGCCGCCAGATGGTCAACGAGTCCGGCCGGATCACTTGGCCCGGCAGGAACTTCCAGGCTGCGGAGCAGTTGGTCGTTGGCCCGGGCGGCCTGGCCCAGCCGAGCCAGCAAATCGCGCAGCCCATCGAGGTGCTCCTGCAAGATGGCGGCCCAGGGACCAGCCGGGGCAGCGGCAATCAGTTCAACCAGGGTCGCCTGCGCCGGCAGGCCCCATGCGCCCGCGACGGCCGCCGACTCGACGTTCCGGGCCAGCGCTTCGAAGCCCAGGCGGTCCAGCACGGCCTCCACTTCGGACGCGGTAAAAGTCAACCAGTGGGTGTTGCCGGCGGCCACGTGCAGGCGCTGGGTTTCAAGCCTGAACAAGAGCAGTTCCAACTGACGCCGCTCCTGCCACAACGCCGCCGAAAGATCCCCTGCACCCATGGGCCCCATTCCCTTGCCGGCCGGCCCAGAATGCGGCTTTCCGCATTTTCCGCCAAGCTTTTCCCTGAGGGTACACGCAGATCCAGAATCAGGTGATAGGTTTCGTTCTGGGTGCTGCGCCCGAGCCTGGAACACCGCCTCCCATGGGGGGAGTGCAGGACCACTGGCGGGTGCGGCTCTCAGGGTTTTTGRCTCCTGATCCGGTCTCATGGGGGGACACACTATTGAATCGCGTGGAACGCAACGAGATGGTCACTCAGCACCTGCCGCTGGTGGGCTATCTCGTCTCAGACTTATGCTCGAAGGCGTCCCACCTCTCGCGCGATGACCTGGCGTCGGCTGGCGCCGTAGCCCTGATCACATCGGCCGACTCCTTCGACCCGGACCTCGGCGTGCCCTTCGGCGCGTTCGCCCGCCGTCGTATCCTGGGTGCCTTCGCGGACGAGATGCGGGCCAGCGACTGGGCCACGCGCTCGGCCCGCCGCCGGATCAAAGAAACCATGTCGGTCCAGGAAACCCTGGCGGCGGCACTCGGACGCACGCCGTCCGTCGACGAGATTGCCTCAGCGCTGGGCGTGCAGCAAAGCGTCGTGGAAGCGGCCCTCGCGGACGCGTCCCGCACGCTGACGC
>NZ_JBFRFD010000296.1:0-4700 GCF_052114645.1 Arthrobacter sp. 2YAF22_2 | reverse complement strand
AGGCGACGTAGAAGTCACCGGTGGTGCGGGAAATCCGCAGGCCGTAGAAACCGATCACTGCGGTGGCCAGCGAGACGGCGGCGAAGGCCGCAACGCCGACGACCGGGTTCATCCGGGCCTCACTTGTGCCCGGCGAGGTCGCGGTAGCGGGACTCGTTCCGCGCCGCTGTCCGGACATACAGCCACGCGCTCAGGCCGATCACCGGATAGACCCCGACGCCCAGCAGGACCCAGCCGAAGGGCAGTCCCGCGACCCGCAATTCCGCCATACCCGGCACCAGTCCCAGCAGCAGCGCGAAAGCCAGCAGGATCAGCATGAACCCGACCGCCACCACGATGCCGAGCCGCAACTGGGAGCGGATCAGCGAGCGGACGAACAGTTGCCCGGCGTCGGACTCCTCGGCCGCCTCACGCGTGTCCGCGGATGGGCGGACCGCGGCAGCACTGCCTGCGTTGAAACTGCGCGGGGCGGTGACGCGGACCCGGGTCATGCCTGCGGCCGGATCCGGGTCGCTTCGAGCTTCTCCCGGACCGACGGCAGGTGCCGGCGGCTGATCGGCAGTTCGGCCCCGGCAACGGTCACGCTGGGACGGGCCGCGGCCAGCTTCATGTGGCTGACGTGGTTCAGGGCGATCAGGTAGGAGCGGTGGATCCGGAGGACACCGGCGTCGGCCCACTGCTGCTCAAGGTCAGCCAGCGGCACCCGGATCAGGTAGCTCGCGTCCGGGGTGTGCAGCCGGGCGTAGTCGCCCTGCGCCTGGACGTAGGTGACGTCCTCCCGTCGGATCATCTTGGTGGTGCCGCCGAGATCCACCGTGATCATCTCCGCGGCCGGGGCGCCGTCGCGGATCAAATCACAGATCCGGCCGATCGATCTGGCCAGCCGCTCGGCGCGGACGGGCTTGAGCAGGTAGTCCACGGCGGCGAGCTCGAACGCCTCAAGCGCGCAGTCCTCGTCGGCGGTGACAAAGACGACGGCGGGCGGCTTGGCGCCGCGGGAAATGACCCGGGCGATGTCCAGCCCGGAGACGGCCGGCATATGGATGTCCAGGAACACGGCGTCGACGTCGCCGGCCTCGAGGGCGCGCAGCGCGTCGGCGCCGGAGGAGGCGCGATGGATGGTCCCGATCCGGTCATCCCGGCCGAGCAGGTAGGCCAACTCCTCGACGGCGGGCAGCTCGTCGTCGGCGACGAGGACGTTAATCATGGTCCTAGGGTACCGCCGCAGCCGGGGGAGCCGCGGAAGCCGAGGCGCTGGGGCTCAGGCGTCGTGGCGGGGCTGCGACTTGGGGACCCGCATGGTGATCAGGGTGCCTTCGTTCGGCGCCGTCTCGATCACCAGGCCGTTGTCCTCGCCGTAGACCTGCCGCAGCCTGGCATCGACGTTTCGCAGGCCCACATGGTCGCCGTCGGAATGCCCGGCAAGAACGCCGCGCAGTTTCTCCGGATCCATGCCGACGCCGTCGTCCTCGATGGTCACCTCGGCGAAGGCACCGGAATCGTTGGCGGTGATGGTGATGTGGCCCGGGCCCTCCTTGGCCTCGAGGCCGTGCCGGACGGAGTTCTCGACCAGCGGCTGCAGGCTCAGGAATGGAATGACGGTGCTCAGCACCTCGGGTGCGATCCGCAGGCTGACCTGGACCCGTTCGCCGAAGCGCGCCCGCTCCAGCAGGAGGTACCTGTCGATGCAGCGCAACTCCTCGGCCAGCGTGGTGAAGTCGCCGTGCCGGCGGAAGGAGTAGCGGGTGAAGTCGGCGAACTCCACCACCAGCTCCCGGGCCCGGACCGGGTCGGTGTTAATGAAGGAGGCGATCGCGTTGAGCGAGTTGTAGATGAAGTGCGGGCTGATCTGGGCCCGCAACGCCCGGACCTCGGCCTCCATCAACAGGGTCCGCGACGCGTCGAGCTCGGCCAGTTCCACCTGTGTCGCCACCCAGTCGGCCACTTCGCCGGTGGCCCGGACCAGCCCGGCGTTCGCTGCCGGGGCGAAGGCCGCCACCACCCCCACCACCCGAGTGCCTGCCTTGATCGGGGCGATGATGACGGCGCGTTCCGCCCCCGGGGCCGCCGGCGCGGCGCCCTGGGTGCCGGCGAGCATCTGCAGTTCGCCGGCCGGAATCACGGCCGTGTGGCCGCCGGCCAGTACCTTGGCGGCGAGGCCAATCAGCGCGGGTTTGAGTTCCTCCGCGGCGCCGTCCCACGCCAGCACCCCCGTGGTGTCGGTGATCGCCAGACCGTCGCAGCCCAGCAGGCCGCGGAGCTGCCGGCTGGCCTTCGCGGCGCCGGCCGGATTCAGCCCGGTGCGCAGGTACTGGCCGGCCCGGGAAGCGGCATGCAGGGTCTTGTACGTGGCGCGTTCGGCGTCCGTGCCCAACTCGCGGAAGGAGCGCAGGACCTTGAGTCCAACGGCGACGACGACGGCGACGGCCGCGGCTATCATGGCGATTGCCGCCGCGRCGACAAGGGGAGAGTCCGGCATGCTGCCAGCGTAGCGCGCGCCGTTGGGCGCAGCATCGCAACCGTTGAGCGACGTTAACCGCGCGGATGCTGGAACGTGGCGTGCCTCACGATGCACAGTGATTGCAGTCACACAGCACCGGAGGTCTCTTTCCGGAGCCCGGGGGTACCCGTCGGTGGCTCGCCAGTCTCAACGAGGAGGAACGATGGGTCACGACGCCCAACATACGGACGCAGCGGCGGCCGTGGACTTCAAGGAGGTCCAATCGACGGAGCAGTTCCAAGAACTGCGCAAACGTCACCGCAGCTTCGTTTTTCCGATGGCCATCGCATTCCTGCTGTGGTACTTCGCCTACGTCCTGCTGGCCGACTACGCGGTGGGCTTCATGTCCACCAAGGTCTGGGGCAACGTCAACATCGGCTTGATCCTGGGCCTGCTGCAGTTCGTGTCCACGTTCGCCATCACCGGCTGGTACGTCAGCTACTCGAACCGGAAACTGGACCCGATCGCCTCCGAGATCCGCCATGAGATCGAGGGCCACGAGTTCGACAAGCACGGCAACAGAGTGAGCGGAGAAGCGAAATGACTCTTATGGTTCCCGCCGTCAACGTTGCGGATCTCAAAGACACCACCGCGCTCAACATGGGCATCTTCGCCCTGTTCGTCGCGATCACCATGGTCATCGTCATCAGGGCCAGCCGGAACAATAAGACCGCTGCGGACTACTACGCCGCCGGCCGCTCCTTCACCGGCCCGCAAAACGGTACTGCCATCGCCGGCGACTACCTCTCCGCCGCGTCGTTCCTGGGCATCACCGGCGCCATCGCCGTGAACGGCTACGACGGCTTCATGTACTCGATCGGATTCCTCGTCGCCTGGCTCGTCGCGCTGCTGCTGGTGGCCGAACTGCTCCGCAACACGGGCAAATTCACCATGGCCGATGTCCTTTCGTTCCGGCTCAAGCAGCGACCCGTGCGCATCGCCGCTGCCATCTCCACCCTGGCCGTGTGCTTCTTCTACCTGCTGGCCCAAATGGCCGGCGCAGGCAGCCTGATCTCCCTGCTGCTGGGCATCAGCGACTGGGGCGGACAGGCGCTCGTGATTATCGTCGTCGGCGCCCTGATGATTATGTACGTGCTGATCGGCGGCATGAAGGGCACCACCTGGGTCCAGATCATCAAGGCCATGCTGCTCATTGCCRGCGCCGCCGTCATGACCTTCTGGGTCCTGGCCATCTACGGCTTCAACCTTTCCGATCTGCTCGGCGGCGCGGTAGAAACCTCGAAGAACCCGGCAGTGCTCAACCCGGGCCTGCAGTACGGCAAGTCGGACACCTCCAAGCTCGACTTCATGTCCCTCGGCCTCGCGCTGGTGCTCGGCACCGCCGCCCTGCCGCACGTGCTGATGCGCTTCTACACTGTTCCGACCGCCAAGGAAGCCCGAAAGTCCGTGGTGTGGTCCATCTGGCTGATCGGCATCTTCTACCTGTTCACCCTGGTCCTGGGCTACGGCGCTGCGGCTCTGGTCGGTGCCGACACGATCAAGGGAGCCCCGGGCGGGGTCAACTCCGCGGCACCCCTGCTGGCCTTCCACCTGGGCGGTCCGCTGCTGCTCGGCTTCATTTCGGCGGTGGCCTTCGCCACCATCCTTGCCGTGGTCGCCGGCCTCACCATCACGGCGGCGGCGTCCTTTGCGCATGACATTTACGCCAACGTCATCGCCAAGGGCAAGGCGGACCCGGGGACCGAGGTCAAGGTGGCCCGCCGGACCGTCGTTGTGATCGGCATCATGGCCATCATCGGCGGCATCTTTGCGAACGGCCAGAACGTCGCGTTCCTGGTGGCACTGGCGTTCGCCGTGGCGGCGTCCGCCAACCTGCCGACGATCGTCTACTCACTGTTCTGGCGGAAATTCACCACCCAGGGGGCAATCTGGAGCATGTACGGCGGCCTCGGGTCCGCGATCATCCTGATCGCGCTCTCACCGGTGGTCTCCGGCGCCAAGACGTCGATGATCCCCGGGGCCAACTTCGCGGTCTTCCCGCTGAGCAACCCGGGCATCGTTTCCATCCCGCTCGCGTTCCTCCTGGGCTGGCTGGGCACGGTACTGGACAAGAGGCTTGAAGACACCACCAAGCAGGCCGAAATGGAGGTCCGCTCCCTGACCGGGGTGGGCGCCGAAAAGGCCACCAACCACTAGCCGCCCAGCGGGAAGAGGAGCCCCCGTGCATCAACTGCACGGG
>NZ_JBFRFD010000295.1:0-4704 GCF_052114645.1 Arthrobacter sp. 2YAF22_2 | reverse complement strand
GCGGCAGGGACAGCCCAATTTCCTTGATCACGCGCGTCGGGATCAGGCACATCCACCAGCCGTTGTAGTCAACGTCCACCCGGCGGTGCAGCCATGCGGTCTGCCGCAGGTTGGCGACACTGAAATCGTGGCGAAGCTCCATATCGGCATGCGGCTGCGCCGGCACGATACGGAAAGGATCAACAACTTCACCGAACGTATGCAGGACGCTGCGGTTGTACAAGTCGAACATGTGGCCGCCGACAATTGTGGGCGTTCGGCACCTGTCCGCGAACGTGAGCAGCCGGCTGATGCTCTCTGGCTCCACGACGATGTCGTCGTCAAGCAGAAGGACATAGTCGCTGCCGTTCTCAACCGCCTCGTACATTCCGCGGGCAAAGCCGCCGGATCCCCCCAAGTTTGCCTGATTGATGATCCGCAACTTGCCGCCGAGTGCGGCTTCGACCTCGGCGAAACCCTCTTGGTCTTCCACTTTCTGCGTGCCCTGGTCCACGATCAGGATTTCCTTAACGCTGGCGAGCGCATCCAGATTATCTGCGAGGATCCGAGCGTTGTTCAGGCAGAAGTCCGGCTTGTTCATCGTCGTGATTTCCAGAGTCACCTGGCCGCTTTCGTGCGCGGCCTCGCTCGTCTCCCATTGAGCACTTTGCAGCACTAGATCAGTGGAGCTGGCCGCAAGATCGAACCAGTACCAGCCGCCGTCGCCGAACGGTTTCAGTGACAGCTCGAAGACCGAGGTGGCCTCCCCGTCAACGTGCTGTCCGTCAACCCTCTGCACGGAACCCCGGGCGTTGGACTTATAAACGGTTACGGCCCCGGTGCCGGTGGTCCGGACCACAAGCCGGATGTCACGGATCGGGGTCCACCGTCGCCAATAACTTGCAGGGAATGCATTGAAATAGGTGCCAAAGGAAATTTGCTCGCCGGACCGAACGCGCATTGATTGCCTGGAGAGTAGATCCTCGAAGCGTGCCTGGCGGCTTCCCGAGCTGAACATCTGCAGCTTGTCTTCAGGCAGTTTCGGGGAGCGCGCCAGTTCGTCGTTCTCTCGCAGCCGGATGCCGCTGGCCGGACCCGCATCCACATAGAGCGGGATAGTGTCCGTCTGGTCCGCGGACGGGAGGATCACCCTCTGAAGAGCGCTCCATGAGGATGACTCTTCAGTGGTCATCACGCGTCCACTCCTCCACTTTCAATCTTGGCGCCGCCTTCGAAGTGGGGGCGGATCTTGTTCTCGAACATGGTCAGGGCGGAGCCGATGGCCATGTGCATGTCGAGGTATTTGTAGGTGCCGAGGCGCCCGCCGAAGAGGACGTCCTGCTCGGCCGCCGCGAGGTCGCGGTACTTGAGCAGGCGTTCGCGGTCCGCGGGGGTATTAATCGGGTAGTAGGGCTCGTCGCCCTTCTCGGCTGCACGGGAGAACTCCCGCATCACGACCGTCTTCTCGGTCTGGTAGTCGCGCTCGGGGTGGAAGTGGCGCGGCTCGATGATGCGGGTGTAGGCGACGTCGGCGTCGTTGTAGTTGACCACTGACGTTCCCTGGAAGTCCCCGACGTCGAGCACTTCTTCCTCGAAGTCGATGGTGCGCCAGGAGAGGTCGCCCTCGGCGTAGTCGAAGTAGCGGTCCACCGGGCCGGTGTAGATTACCGGGACATTCCCGACGACCTTGTTCTTGCTGTACTCGTGCGACTCGTCGAAGAAATCGGTATTGAGCCGGACCTCGATATTCGGGTGGTCGGCCATCTTCTCGATCCAGGCGGTGTAGCCGTTGGTCGGCAGGCCCTCGTACTTGTCGTTGAAGTAGCGGTTGTCGTAGTTGTAGCGCACCGGGAGCCGGGAGATGATGCCGGCGGGCAGGTCCTTTGGATCCGTCTGCCACTGCTTGCCGGTGTAGTGCTTGATGAACGCCTCGTAGAGCGGCCGACCGATGAGCTGGATGCCCTTGTCGTTCAGGTTCTGCGGGTCGGTGCCCGCCAGTTCGCCAGCCTGTTCCTTGATCAGATCCTGGGCCTGGCCCGGCGTCAGGTTCGCCCGAAAGAACTGATTGATGGTGGCCAGGTTGATCGGCAGGGAGTAAACCTCGCCCTTGTGCACTCCGTAGACCTTGTGCACGTAATTCGTGAACGTCGTGAAGCGGTTGACGTACTCCCAGACGCGGTCATTGGAGGTGTGGAACAGGTGTGCGCCATACCGGTGCACTTCGATCCCGGTCTGCTCCTCCTTTTCGCTGTACGCATTGCCGCCAATGTGGTGGCGGCGGTCGATGACAACGACCTTGAGGCCAAGCTCAGTGGCGGCCTGTTCTGCGATTGTCAGGCCGAAGAAGCCCGACCCTACGATGACGAGGTCAGCAGTCACAAAATCTCCTGGTTCGAATATGGGCAGCGCAACGTTGTGCATTGTCTGCTGCTCAAGCCTACCCGAGACAGTGCATGAACCGGTGAATCGGGGGGCGCCCCAGCCGGTCGGAGGGGCGTCTCGAGTTGTCCACTTAGGCGGATTCCTGCGGGCTGCCGGAAGATTGCGCAGCCTAGCGTTGACCCCAGCGGGCGCGAGAWAGGAAACCGGCGATGCTCCTGCAGTGCACCGTCGTCGGACGGGAAGGCTCGGCCATCGGCGCTCCCCTGGAGCTCTCCGTCGAGGTGGCCGTCGGCTGTTCCGGCGCCGCCCTTGAAGACGCCGTAGCGATAAAGTTCGGCACAGTCCGGCTGACAGTCGCAGGGGCTCCGCTGGGCAGCCTCACAGTGGGCACCCTTCCCCTCGTCAACGGGGCCGTGCTCGTCGACGGTCCCGCGGCGCCAGCGCTCAGCGGCCATCCGGGAACGGGCGGCCGCCCCGAGCCCGCCGGCACGCAGCTGCTGCTGGCTGTCATGAGCGGACCCGGTGCCGGAACGACGTTGCCGCTGCACCGGGGACGCTATCGGCTCGGCAGAGGCGGGACCGAGTTGGCAATTCCGGACGCTGAGCTTTCCCGCCAACACGCGCGGCTGGACGTGTCGAACGCGGGAATCACCGTGCTCGATCTTGGCAGCGCCAACGGGACGCGGGTTGATGGCCGGAAGGTGTCGTCCGCTCCGGTGTCCACGGATTCTCTGATCGGCTGCGGCAACTCGACGTTCGCCGTCCTCGTCCGCGACCAGTTCTCGGGCGGGTCCGGACCCGGCGACCCGGGGTTGGACGCCGCCGGCGGGGACACCTCGGAACCGTTGCGGGTTCCCGGCCCGGGTCCCACCGGGCCGCGGACGTTCTTGGTGCTGGCGGTTGTCGCCCCAGTCGTCGTCGGGGTCGCATTGGCCGTGGTCACCGGTATGTGGATGTTTCTTGCCTTCACCGCCATGTCAGCGATTCCGCCACTGCTTCCGGCCGTGTCGGGCCGCAGGCAACGCCGCGCTCTTAAGGCCGCAGTGGCGGCTGCGGTCCGGATGGACAGGGAACGACGACGGCGGGCCGCACCGTCGGCGCCCGAACTTCTCCTCGGCACGGTGGCCTCCGCTGGCCCGGCTGGCACGGCCCCCACCGTGGCTCCCCCGCCCGCTGAGGCCGGCCCGGTATGGCTTCGTCTCGGGCTGGCTGAGCAACCCGCCAGGGTCAGGCTGGAGCCGGCCGACCCCGGTTTTCGGGCCCCGCCGGCCGGTCTAGTGCCGCTGACCCTGGACCCCGCGGCGCCGACCCGGCTGGCTGGGCCGCCGCAGGTCGTCGCCGGGCTGGTGCGTTTCTTCGTCATGCAACTCGCCGGTTATCCCCGCGGCCGCCGCACGTGGCTTCATCTCCACGGGGAGGCTCACTCGATGCCGCTGGCGGCCCGCTTCCTGCCACGGGTCTCGCTATCCGCCAGCACCGACGTCAGCGTCGCTAGGCTGACCGCGGGTCCCGGCCCGGGCTCCGACCGGGGCGTGCTGATCCTGCTACCCGGAGCGGCGGCCACGGAAGCGCTGCGCGCGGAAGCGTGCCGGCTGGGCTGGCAGGTAATCGACTGTTCACCTTCGGGAAGCCACGCACCGGGCCAAACCGTGAGCCTGGGCAGCCGCACCGGCCGGCTCAGTGCGGATGGCACTGCGATTGATTTCCTTCCCGATCTGCTCCCGGAGGCGGTCTTTGACCGTTTTTGCCGGCAGCTGGGGGYCACACACCGTTCTGCCGGCGGAGCGTCCATAGTGCCTGCGTCGTGTTCCTTGGACGATGTCCTGCCTCTTTCCGAGGCTGCGGTTTCACGGCGCTGGTCAGCGGACGGCCGGCCGTCGGGGAAGCCGTCCGGGCTGCCGGTTCCGGTCGGCCTCAGTGCGGCGGGACCGCTGACGATCGATCTGCAGTCCGACGGACCCCACCTCCTCGTGGCGGGAACAACCGGGGCCGGCAAGTCTGAATTTCTGCGCACCCTTGTGGCGGGCTTGGCGGCCTGCTATCGGCCGGACCGGGTCAGTCTTCTGTTCGTCGACTTTAAGGGCGGTTCCGGACTGGGCCCGCTGACCGGCCTGCCGCACTGCGTCGGGTTGCTCACGGATCTGGACGGTTACGAAATTGACCGGACGCTAACCTCGCTTCGGGCAGAAATCCGCCGGCGGGAGGAGTTGCTTGCGGCAGCTGAAGTGCCCGACCTGCTCACGTACCAGGCACACGCCCCGGCCTTCCGGGCRCTCCCCCACCTGGTGCTGATCATTGATGAATTCCGGATGCTGGTGGAGGACGCACCGGCGGCACTGACTG
>NZ_JBFRFD010000294.1:0-4707 GCF_052114645.1 Arthrobacter sp. 2YAF22_2 | reverse complement strand
GCCGGCAACGTGCGGTGCGGCCATGGAGGTGCCGGACATGAAGCCGAACTTGGCTCCGTCCGAGCCGATCGGCGATACGCCGGCGAGAACAGCAACACCGGGGGCAGCGACGTCGGGCTTCAACAGGTCCGAGTCGGTGGCGAGCAGCGGGCCCCGCGAGGAGAAGCCGGCCATCTGCGGCTGGGCCTCCAGCGGAAGCCCCGTGGTGTCCTTGTTGACCAGGGAAACCTTGATGGCCGGGGTGGCCGTCACTTTGTCCTTGATGGTCTGGCTCGCGGGCGGGTTCACGTGGACGGTGGGGACCGCGTGCTGATCGGTGTCCAGCGAAGAGTTGCTGAGGTTCACCAGGATCATGCCGACGCCGCCGCCGCGGGCGACTTCGGCGCTCTTGGCAACGCGGTCAACAACGCCGCGGTCACAGACGACAACCTTGCCGGCGACCTTCGCAGGGTCGAGCGTGCCGGGGCCGCACAGGGCGGGGGACGACGGCGCGTTGGCGGCCGCCGCATTGGCGGCCAGCACGACGCCGGCATCCTTGACCTCGCGGTTCATGATGCTGGCGCCGCGGAACTTGGAGCCGTCGGAGAATTCGACAGTGCCCTGGAGTTCCTGGGAGAAGCTGGTGGCGGCCACCGTGGTGACCCACGGTGCGCCGTGGTTCACGGTGCTGGCGGTGGGGCCGGAGTTGCCGGCTGAGGCCGCAACGAAGATGCCCGTCGCGGCGGCGTTCAGGAACGCCATCGAGACCGGGTCGACCACGGACGTTGCGGACCCGGAGATCGAGTAGTTCAGGACGTCCACGCCGTCCGCGATGGCCTGCTCCACGGCCGCGACCGAGGAGGAGCTGTAGCAGCCGCCGGTGTTGGGATCGTTGTCTTCCCAGCAGACCTTGTACACGGAGAGCTTCGCGGCCGGTGCGATGCCGCTGGTCAGGCCGAAGCTCCGGCCGTCCACGAACGTCTCGACGTTGGCATTGCCGGCGGAGGTGCTGGCCGTGTGGGTGCCGTGGCTGACGACGTCGACCGGGGAGAGCCGTTCCTGGGGGGCGCGGGCGCCGGCGGGAACGTAGCGCAGGAAGTCATCGGCGAAGTAGTGCGCGCTCAGGACCTTGGAGTTGCAGGCGGAGCCGTCGAAGTCAGCGCCGGTGCCCACACCCTTCTGGCACTCGCCGGTGAAGGTTTCCCCGTCGGCCTTCAGCATCGAAATCTTGCCGTCCGCCGTCCGGTAGGGAACGCCGACGACGGGCTGGCCCACCAGCGGCTTCACCGCCTCACCGGCGAAGAAGGCGCTGTCCGGGGTGTAGCCGGTGTCGATGACACCGACCACGACGCCCTTGCCGGCCGCGTCCTGGCCGCCGAACTTGGTGTTCCAGGTGCCGTTAGCCCCGCTGAGCTTGAGGAAATCGGTGCTGGAGTAGTCCGGGGCGTTTTCCGTGTCGGGGGCAACCACCAGGACGCTCGGGTCCTTGGCCAGCTTGATGGCCTGGTCCGTGGTGAGCGAGGCGCTGAAGCCATTCACGGCGGAGGAGTACCGCCGCTGGATCTGGACGTTCTGCTGCGCGGCAACGTCGGACTGCTTCTTTTCCAGATGCGCCCGGTAATTCTTGACCTCGTCCTTGTTGACGTCCAGTTTCTTGCCCTTAGCAGGCTTCGTGGCGGGCAGTCCGTCCGTGGAGCCCTCGTAGGTGGCCGCCGGCTGCTCGGCGAGGAGGACGATGTAGCGGCCGTCCGGGTAGCTGGCGGGGTCCAGATTCTTCTGTGCGATTCCGGCGACAGTGGAACCTTGGGCCTGTGCCGCGGTGGCGGGCGAGATGGCGACAGTTGAGAGGAGAACCGGCAAGCCCAGGGTCAGTGCCACGACCCTCCGGAGTCCCCCGCTTCGAAGGAAGCTCTTTCCTGGTGATTTCACGAGTGGTTTGAACCTTTCAGAAGGAACGGTCCCGGCGCCGTTGCCGGGTACGACGGCGGGAACGGGTGCGGGAACAGGAGTCGACTCTCGCGCCACGGCGGATACCAGCCGAGTCATACAGTACAGACTGAGAGCCAGATATGACATAGGACACAGGCAACTAATCGGAATTTGTCACACGGCGCGACAAGAAGCGGCAGGYGGCGGGCACGGCTGAGCCGGGACGGCTGGGCCGCCCCGGCAAGAAGGGGTAACTACTGAGGGGTTTAGGCGCCCAGAACCGGCGGCCTACTGCCGGGGTGTGCGGACGACCTCGCTGATCCAGGCGCGCGTCTTGTCGTCGAGGGGTGCGGCCACGTTGCTCGACCGGGCCGCACGGTCGGCCTTGATCTTCTGCAGCACCATCCGGCCGAGGCCGGCGAAGACGGCGGCGGCGACCACGGGAAGCAGCACGGATCTGGATTTCTCAGCCATGCGGACATCCTACTGAGCGCGCTCTCCGGAGACCATAGCCCGCCCCGGGGTCACGAATGCGGCGCGGTGCACCGCGCCCGGTAGAATGAGCGTGCAAGCTCGCGGAGCGCCCGTTCCATGTTGTTTAAACACCGTTGTCCTCATCACACAGCGGATCGGCGTGAGACGGCATCGCTCCGCTGCGCCCTTTACCCAATGCTCACGCACAGGAGTTGCCGGATGCCCCGGATCGTTGTCGACGTCATGCCCAAGCCCGAGATTCTCGACCCGCAGGGGAAGGCCATCGTGGGTGCGCTGCCCCGCCTGGGCTTCACCGCGTTCAGTTCTGTCCGCCAGGGCAAGCGCTTCGAACTGACCGTCGACGGCGAGGTGACCGAGGAGATCCTGGCCCAGGCCCGCAACGCCGCCGAGACCCTGCTCTCCAACCCAGTCATCGAGGACGTCGTTAACGTCGAGGTCGTCGAGGCCTGAGATGACTGAACTCCCCCTGATCGGCGGGGCCTCCCCCCTCGCCGCAGATGCACCCGGTGCCCGCAAGCTCGCCGGTGCCCGGATCGGCGTCGTCACCTTCCCCGGCACTCTGGACGACCGCGACGCCGTCCGGGCCATCCGCCTGTCCGGCGCCACCCCGGTGGCGCTCTGGCATGCGGACACCACCCTCGGTGACGTCGACGCCGTCGTCGTTCCCGGCGGTTTTTCCTACGGTGACTACCTCCGCGCCGGCGCCATCTCCCGCTTCGCTCCGCTGATGTCCAAGATCATCGACGCCGCCAATTCCGATGCCAGGTTGCCCGTGCTGGGCATCTGCAACGGCTTTCAGATCCTCACCGAGTCGCACCTTTTGCCCGGCTCCATGATCAAGAACGACCACCTGAAGTTCCTCTGCCGGGACCAGGTCCTGCGGGTCGAGAACAACACCACCGACTGGACCCGGGACTACGCCGCCGGCCAGGAAATCACCGTGCCGCTGAAGAACCAGGACGGCCAATACATCGCGGACGAGAAGACCCTCGACGCCCTGGAGGCGGAGGGCCGCGTGGTGTTCCGCTACGTCGGCTGGAACCCGAACGGCTCCCGGCGCGACATCGCCGGCATCTCCAACGCCGCCGGTAACGTCGTGGGCCTCATGCCGCACCCCGAGCACGCCGTCGAGTCCGGCTTCGGCCCAGAAGCGGGCCCCGGAACGGAAGGCCTCGGTTTCTTCACCTCTGTCCTGAACAAGATCGTGGGAGACAACAAATGACGGAGACACCCGCAGTGGCGGCGCCCGCGGAGACCGCCAAGAAGTTCAACATCGACACGGTGGAAAACGCGGCCGCGACCCCGGACACCGAGCTTCCCTGGGCCGAGCTGGGCCTGAAGCGGAACGAGTTCGACGAGGTCGTCAAGGTCCTGGGCCGGCGCCCGACCGGCGCCGAGCTCGCCATGTACTCCGTGATGTGGAGCGAGCACTGCTCCTACAAGTCCTCCAAGAACCACCTGCGCCAGTTCGGCGAGAAGGTGACCGAGGAGATGAAGAAGGACATGCTCGTGGGCATCGGCGAAAACGCCGGCGTCACCAACCTGGGCGACGGCTGGGCCGTGACGTTCAAGATCGAGTCGCACAATTCGCCGTCGTACGTTGAGCCGTACCAGGGCGCCGCGACCGGCATCGGCGGCATTGTCCGGGACATCATCTCGATGGGCGCCCGGCCCGTGGCTGTGATGGATCCGCTGCGGTTCGGCGCCATCGACCACCCGGACACCGCCCGCGTCATGCACGGCGCCGTCGCCGGCATCGGTGGCTACGGCAACTCCCTGGGCCTGCCGAACATCGGCGGCGAAATGGTCTTCGACTCCGTTTACCAGGGCAACCCGCTGGTCAACGCCCTCGCCGTCGGCGTCATGCGGCACGAGGACATCCGCCTCGCCAACGCCTCCGGCAAGGGCAACAAGGTCGTGCTCTTCGGCGCCCGCACCGGCGGCGACGGGATCGGCGGCGCCTCCGTGCTGGCCTCGGAGTCCTTCGACAGCACCAAACCGTCCAAGCGCCCCGCCGTCCAGGTGGGCGACCCCTTCGCCGAGAAGGTCCTGATCGAATGCTGCCTCGAGCTATTCAAGGGCTCCCTGGTTGAGGGCATCCAGGACCTCGGCGCGGCGGGTATTTCCTGCGCCACCTCCGAACTGGCGTCGAACGGTGACGGCGGCATGCAGGTTGAACTGACCTCGGTCCTGCTGCGCGACCCGACGCTGACGCCGGGCGAGATCCTGATGTCCGAGTCGCAGGAACGCATGATGGCCGTTGTCACACCGGAGAATGTTGCCGCGTTCGAGGCCGTCATGGAC
>NZ_JBFRFD010000293.1:0-4717 GCF_052114645.1 Arthrobacter sp. 2YAF22_2 | reverse complement strand
GTGCCATGCTGCTTTGGCGGTAACGGACGCGCGGCCTACTTCAGGAAGTCGGGAACGTCSAGGTCATCCGAATGGCGTCCGGACAGATCCGGCTCGACCACCGAGGGAAGGTCGACGTCGAAGCCCGAGTCGGCAGGCAATGCCGACGAACGCTGCTGACCCCAGTTGCTCAGCCCAGAAGCGCCGACACCGGCGTGCTGCGGCTGGGCCGGCGCCGAGGCGGGAGCCTGGGCGGGCGCGGGGGTGGCGGGCCGCGCCGGAGCGGGCAGCGACTGGTCCATCGACGGCGAAGTGGCCTTGACGTCGTCGAACCCGGCCGCGATCACGGTCACGCGGGCCTCGTCGCCGAGGGCGTCGTCAATCACGGCGCCGAAGATGATGTTGGCTTCGGGGTGGGCGACTTCCTGAACGAGGCGGGCGGCCTCGTTGATCTCGAACAGACCCAGGTCCGAGCCGCCCTGGATGGACAGCAGGACACCGTGGGCGCCGTCAATCGACGCCTCCAGCAGCGGCGAGGCGATGGCCAACTCGGCGGCCTTGACCGCACGGTCTTCGCCGCGGGCCGAGCCGATGCCCATCAGTGCGGAGCCCGCACCCTGCATCACGGACTTGACGTCGGCGAAGTCAAGGTTGATCAGGCCCGGAGTGGTGATCAGGTCGGTGATGCCCTGGACACCGGACAGCAGGACCTGGTCGGCGGAACGGAAGGCATCCAGCACCGAAACGTTGCGGTCGCTGATCGAGAGCAGCCGGTCGTTCGGGATGACGATCAGGGTGTCGACTTCGTCGCGCAGGGCGTCGATGCCGGCTTCGGCGGAACCGGCGCGCCGGCGTCCCTCGAAAGTGAACGGGCGGGTGACGACGCCGATGGTCAGGGCGCCCAGCGAGCGGGCGATCCGGGCCACGACGGGGGCGCCGCCGGTGCCGGTGCCGCCGCCTTCGCCAGCGGTGACAAAGACCATGTCCGCGCCCCGGATGACCTCTTCGATTTCGTCGGCGTGGTCCTCCGCAGCCTGCTTGCCGACCTCAGGATTCGCACCGGCCCCAAGGCCGCGGGTCAGCTCACGTCCGACGTCGAGCTTGACGTCGGCGTCGCTCATCAACAGCGCCTGCGCGTCGGTGTTGATGGCGATAAATTCGACGCCGCGAAGACCGACTTCGATCATGCGGTTGACTGCGTTCACGCCACCGCCGCCGATGCCGACGACCTTGATGACGGCCAAGTAATTCTGCGGAGCTGCCACGTTACGTGTCCCTTGTTCGTGTTTATTGCGAAAACTGATGGAGTCAAGCTTGAAGCCCGAGAGGTTAACCTTCTAGTTGAAGGTTATAGTTATGTCAAGTAACTCATGTCTGTGACGCTATTTCCTATGCCGGGGACATTCAATAACCGGCTCCGCGTGTCGCGGTAATACCGAGAAAATACCCAGCGTTTGTGTCCGCGGGTCGCTATTAGCGCCGGTTGGGCAGCACCGGTCGCGGCCCGGGCACCTATAGGACTATCGCCCGGCCGCGCGCCGATGTAAGTAGTTGGCAACTATCGCGTGACCGGATGCCGCGGCACACTGACGTCGTAGACCCGGACCGGATTTTTCGGATCGGCGGGCGCCTTCAGYAGCGCCGCGAGCACCTTAGCCTTGAGCTCCTTCTCCCCTTCGTTGCCCCAGACAATGGTCTGTCCGTCCACCAGCTTGAGTTCGACCGCATCGACCGACTTGGCCGAGGCGTCGGAGAGCCGCGCGAGCACGTCGGCCGGAAGCGCCCCGAGAACGGCGGTAATGGCATGGAACAGGTCCTGGGGCAGCGCGCCCGCACCGCCGTCGATGACCGGGAGCTTCACCGAGGAAGGATCGGGCGTGGTGCTGAGCTGGACGCCGTCGGCATCCACCAGCTGGAAGACGTCCGCCTGCTTGACCAGCGCCACCGGGACCCGCTCGGTAATCTTTACCTCCAAGGTGGACGGCGGCCGCGCCTCGGTGGTGACCGCCTTGACCTGGACGAGCGGCTTCAGCAGGCCGCTGACGTCCTGATCGCTGATCTGCGGCAGCGGCTTGCCCTGCAGCGGAGCCAGCGCGGCCTTGACCTGGTCCGGACTGAGCATCCGGGTACCTTCCACCGTGACCGTTTGGAGCGCCAACCACGGCGAGTAGACGGCGGCTGCCACGATTCCCGCGATCAACACCGCCATCACCCCCACCGTGCTGAGCACGATCCGGCGGCGCCGTTTGGCCTTCGGCTCGGGGAAAGACAGCACATTGCCACGGCCGGGGCCTGGTGAGGCGGTTCCTGCCGTGCCCGGTCCTGTTGGTGCCGCCGGGGTGTCCGATTTGGACGCCGAGATGACGTCCGACGGTCCCCCGGAGCCGTACCCGGGGCCGCGCGTGCTAGCCACCGGGCGCCGCCAGGGTCAACGCCTCAACGATTCGGGGACCGTAGGCGGTGACGTCCCCGGCACCGACTGTCAGCACGATGTCGCCGGGCGCGGCGACCTCCAGGACGGCCTGCACGGCGTCGTCACCGGACCCCACGAGCCGGCCGCGGTCCCCGAGGTGGTTAGCGATCAGCTGGCTGCTCACGCCCGGGATGGGGTCTTCCCGCGCCGGATAGATGTCCAGTACCAGGGCGGTGTCCGCCGTGTTGAGGGCGTCTGCGAACTGATGGGCAAATTCCCGGGTCCGGGAGAACAGATGCGGTTGGAACAAGACGTGGACCCGGTGATCTCCGGCCACCGATCGGGCCGCGGCGAGGGCAGCGTGCACCTCGGTGGGATGGTGGGCGTAGTCGTCGTAGACCCGCACGCCCCGGCCCAGACCCTTGAATTCGAAACGGCGCGAGGCCCCGGAGAAGTTCGCCAGCGCGCCTGCCGCCGCCTCGGGAGCGACGCCGAGCTCCAGCGCGACGGCGAACGCGGCTGCAGCGTTCAACGCGTTGTGCCGGCCCGGCACCTGCAGCTGGACGTCGAAGCGTCCCGCCGGCGTCGAGATCCAGACATCGCCCGGGCCGCCGTCGTGCAGCTTCACATCCGCGTCCGCGGCTGTGCCGTAGAGGACGACCCGGGTGTGGGCCTGTTCGCGGGTGCGCAGCGCAAGGGCGCGCGCGCCGTCGTCGTCCGCGCAGGCGACCAGCAGGCCGTCCACGGGGAGCAGCGCGGCGAAGCGGTCGAACGAGGCGTAGACGGCTTCCGCCGTGCCGTAGTGGTCCAGGTGGTCCGGTTCGACGTTGGTCACCACCGCGATCTGCGGGCGGTAGTTCAGGAACGACCCGTCGGACTCGTCGGCTTCCGCGACGAACACCGGGGACGTGCCGGAAGCCGCGTTGACGCCGAGGGCGGGGACGTTGGCGCCGATCGCGAAGGACGGATCCATCCCGGCGCCCTGCAGGAGCACGGTGATCATCGACGTCGTGGTGGATTTGCCGTGCGTGCCGGCCACCGTGACGGCCGTGTCCTGCGCCATGGTGGCGGCCAGTGCCTCGGAGCGGTGCAGCACCGGCAAGCCGGCGGCGCGGGCAGCGGCCAGTTCGGGGTTGTCGGCGCGGATCGCCGAGCCGGCGACGACGGTCTGCGCATCGCCGAGGTTCGCGGCGCCGTAGCCGACGGCGATCCGGGCTCCGGCGGCGGCGAGCTCGGCCATGACCGGCAGGTCCTTGGCGTCGGAGCCGCTCACGGGGACGCCCCGGGCAACCATGATGCGGGCGACGGCGGACATCCCCACACCGCCGATGCCGATGAAGTGCACGCGCCCCAGCGAATCCTGGGTACGGGCGGCCGGCGGGGTGCTGTTCCGGGCCTGGGTCATTGCTCTACCGCTTCCTGCCTGCTGTTCAAGGTCACCGCTGTTCAAGGTCACCGCTGTTCTTCAAGGTCACTGCCGTTCACTGCTCACGCTTGCTGGGACCACCGGCGCTGGGTTCGCTGTTGCCAGGGCCCCGTCCGGTCGTGGACTGCGCGGCCTCGAGGACCAGGGCGGCCATCTGCCGGTCGGCGTCCCGGATGCCGAGCTGTTCGCCGGCGGCGGCCATCTGGTCCAGCTGCGCGGCATCACGCAGCAGCGGGACGATGTGCCCGCTGACCCAGCCGGCGTCGAAGTCCGCGTCCTCGACCAGCACCGCGGCGCCGGCATCGACCAGCCCGGCCGCGTTCAGCGCCTGTTCGCCGTTGCCGATCGGAAGCGGGACAAAAACCGCGGGGACGCCGACGGCGGCGACCTCGCAGACGGTCGCGGCGCCGGAGCGCGCCAGGAGCAGGTCGGCGGCAGCGTAGGCCAGTTCCATGCCGTCCACGTACTCGACCTGCCGGTAGCCGGGTGCCTCCAGCMGCCTGCCCTGGGCGTCATGGACGGTCTTGCCCCGCCCGGTGATGTGCAGGGTCTGGATGCCGGCCTCGGCAAGGGCGGCAACCGAGGCGGCGATGGCACGGTTGATGCTCTGCGCACCGGAGGAGCCGCCGGTGACGATCAGGGTGGGTTTGTCCTGCTCGAGCCCGAGTGCTGTGCGGGCGGCGGCGCGGGAAGCGCGCCGGTCCAGACCGGAGATTTCGCGGCGCATTGGCATTCCGACGTGCCGCGCGCCGCGGAGCCGAGTGGCGGCGAACGCGACGGCGACGTGCTGGCTCAGCCTGGCACCGACCATGTTCGCGAGCCCTGGCCGGGTGTTCGCCTCATGGACGACGATAGGGATCTTGCGCCGCCAGGCGGCAAGGTACAGCGGGGTGCAGACG
>NZ_JBFRFD010000292.1:0-4726 GCF_052114645.1 Arthrobacter sp. 2YAF22_2 | reverse complement strand
GTCTCCATGTGGTGGGTGTGCGGGTAGAGGTCAAAGGCGCGCAGCCTCTCCAGTCCCCAGCCGGCCTGCTGGAAGTAGCCCACGTCGCGCGCGAACGACGCCGGATCGCAGGAGACATAGGCGATCGCCCGCGGACCGGCCGCGGCCAGTTGGTTGACAACCGCCTTGCCGGCGCCGGCCCGCGGCGGGTCGAGGACCAGGGCGTCGAAGTTGCGCGGCGTCTGCCGCAGCACCCGCTCCACTTTGCCTTGGACGATTTCGACCTGCGCCGCCCCGTGCAGGTTCTTACGGGCATCCCGGCTGGTGCCCGGAGCGCCCTCCACGGACAGCACGGACCCGGTGACGCCGACGGCGTCGGCGAGGGGCGCGGTGAACAACCCGGCGCCGGCGTAGAGGTCAGCCACCACGGACCCGGACGCCAGGTAGCCGCCGTCGTGCAGGAAGCCGGTCACCGCCCCCACCAAGGTCTCCGGGGCATCACGGTGGATCTGCCAGAACCCGTCCCCGGTCACCCGGTAGTCGTGGCCGGCGGCGGTTTCCTGCACCCAGGTGCGGCCGCGCAGCTGCGTGACCGACCCCGTGCCGGGATCCACCCGGGCCACCGAGACGTCCTCC
Source organism: Arthrobacter sp. 2YAF22_2 (assembly GCF_052114645.1). NCBI lineage: Bacteria > Bacillati > Actinomycetota > Actinomycetes > Micrococcales > Micrococcaceae > Arthrobacter > Arthrobacter sp. 2YAF22_2. The sequence goes on along the minus strand of NZ_JBFRFD010000292.1, from coordinate 4,111 downwards.
GGCAACTGGGCCAGGATGGCGTTGAGCCGCTTGGCCCGGGTCCCGGCTGCCGGCGCCAGGAGCACCAGCGGCCGCGAACCGTTGCCCGGCGCCGCGACCTCGATCCGCTCGATGCCTTGCAGGTCGAGGTCCCAGAGCCGGAGCGAGTTGATGCCCTCGACGGCCAGCGGCATCTCGCGGACCGGAAACACTTCATTGCTGCGGTGTGCGTGCATGCCGAGCTTGCCGCCAGGAGTCACCGCAAACCCGGCGCGGGTCCGCCAGGCCAGGCCTCTGGCCTTCCCCGCAGTCGCCTCCCCCACGGCCTCAACCGTGAGGTCCGGGAGTTCGACCCCGGCCAGCCGGTGCAGCTGCTCGGCCAGGACCTCGGCCTTGAGGCTGCGCTGGCGTTCCAGCGAGATGTGGCCGAGCTCCGCGCCGCCGACCGGCGGGTGGCCGTGGGACCAGGAACGCTGCGAGTCGGCGACGTGCCAGAAGTGCTCCACCCGGTCCGGGGACGGCTCCAGCACCTCAACGACGTCGGCGCGCCAGAATTTGGCGGACTCGCCGTCGTCGGTAAGCCGGATCCGGACCTTTTCACCGGGGATGCCGTGCCGGACGAAGATCACGCGGCCCTCGTGCCGGGCCACGCAGTGGCCGCCGTGTGCAACGGGGCCGACGTCGACGACCAGCTCGGTCCGGGCGGGGTGAGTGGTGTCGGTGCTCATCGGATGTCCTGCAGGTTTTTCGATTCTTCGGAAGACTTGAGCTGCCACGGCACGCTGGCCACCATGACGCCGGGCTCGAAGTGCAGCCGGGTCTTGATCCGGAGCGCCGTCTGGTTGTGCACCAGCTGCTCCCACCACTTGCCGACGACGTATTCGGGGATGTAGACCACGATCAGGTCGCGCGGCGAGTCGCGGCGCATGTTCTTGATGTACTCCATGATCGGCGTGACCGTCTCGCGGAACGGGCTGGCCAGCACCGTCAACGGCACCGGAATGTCCAGCTTCTCCCAGTCYGCGAGCGTCTGTTCCGTCTCCTCAGCGCTGATGTCCACCGTGATGGCGTCCAGCCTGGAGGGCCGTGAGGCCCGGGCGTAGGCCAGTGCCCGGAGCACCGGCTTGCGCACGTGGGAGACCAGCAGCACGGCGTGCACGCGGGTCGGCAGCGCCCGGGGCGAAGAGTCCTCGTCCACGGCGAGCTCCTTGGCCACGTTGTCGTAATGCGCCCGGATGCTCCACATGATCAGGAAGAGGACGAACATGGCCAGCAGCGCGATCCAGGCGCCCTGCTCGAACTTGGTGATCAGCACGATCACCAGGACCAGGCCGGTCATGCCGAAGCCGATCGAGTTGATCGTCCTTGACTTGATCATCCGCAGTTTGGTGGCCGGGTCCTTGGCGAGTTTGAGCTCGCGGCCCCAGTGCCGGATCATGCCGAGCTGGCTCAGGGTGAAGGAGATGAAGACGCCCACGATGTAGAGCTGGATGAGCTTGGTGACGTCCGCGTTGAACGAGATGATCAGCACCAGCGCGCCGGCGGCCAGCGCCAGCACACCGTTGCTGAAGGCGAGCCGGTCGCCGCGGGTGCGGAGCTGGCGCGGCAGGTAGCCGTCCTGCGCGAGGATCGAGCCGAGYACCGGGAACCCGTTGAAAGCGGTGTTCGAGGCGAACACCAGGATGACGCCGGTGGCGGCGACCACGATGTAGAACGGGAGGGACCCGGCCCCGAAGACGGTCTGCGCAATCTGGCTGATGGCCGGGTTCTGGATGTAGCCCTCGTCCACCGGGTGGCCGTTGAGCAGGAACTCCTTCGCCGGGTCCTGCACAATGTGCACCTTGGTGGCGTTGGCCAGGTAGATGATGCCAGCGAGCATGGAGGCGGCGATCACGCCGAGCAGCAGCAGCGTGGTCGCCGCGTTCTTGCTCTTGGGCTTCTTGAAGTTCGGCACGCCGTTGCTGATGGCYTCSACGCCGGTCAGAGCGGCGGCGCCGGAGGAGAACGCCCGCAGCAGCAGGAACGCGCCGGTGAGCCCGACCAGTCCCTCGTCGAAGCCGGGTGCCGGGATGATCTGGAACTGGGCCGACGGCGCCTGCCCGAGCTGGCCCGTGGCGGCCTGGAAGACGCCGACGGCGGTCATGCCGAGGATCGAAAACATGAAGATGTAGGTCGGCACGGCGAAGACGCTGCCTGCTTCGCGGATGCCGCGCAGGTTCACCAGCGCCAGGACCACGACGCCGATCGTCGCGATCGTGGCCTGCTGGCCGTGCAGCGACGGGACGGCTGTGGTGAGGTAGGCGGCGGCTGAGGACATTGATACGGCGACGGTGAGCACGTAGTCCACGAGCAGCGCAGCGGCGACCGTGAGGCCGGCGTACTTGCCAAGGTTTTCATTGGCGATCTCGTAGTCGCCGCCGCCGGACGGGTAGGCGTGGACGTTCTGGCGGTAGGAGGCCACGACGGTGAGCAGCACCACCATGACCGCGAGCCCCACCCAGGGTGAGAAGGCCACGGCGCTGACACCGGCCAGGGCCAGGGTGAGCAGGATTTCGTCGGGCGCGTAGGCCACCGAAGAGAGCGCATCGGAGGCGAAGATCGGAAGCGCGATCCGTTTGGGCAGCAGGGTGTGGGCCAGGCTGTCGTTCCGGAAGGGCTTGCCTACCAGCACGCGCTTCACGGCATTGAAAATTGTCAGCACCAGACAAAGCTAGTCTGATTCGGACGCGATGTCATGACGGCGAAACCTGCTGTCCGGCGGCCGGCGGGCCGCACCGCCGCCGGACCGGCTCCGGGGCCGCGCCGGCCGGTATTGTTTGACGCAGCAACAAACACACAGAAGCTTGAGGAGGCACGGGTGGCGCACTTCGTGATCATGGGTTGTGGCCGTGTCGGGGCGACCCTGGCGCACACGCTCGAGGACGCCGGCCATTCGGTCGCGATCATCGACCAGGACGACCGTGCGTTCCGGCGGCTGCGGACCGGCTTCTCCGGCCGCAAGGTCACCGGCGTCGGCTTCGACCGGGAAACGCTCAAGCAGGCCGGGGTCGAAGAGGCCTACGCGTTCGCCGCCGTGTCCAGCGGCGACAATTCGAACATCCTGGCCACCCGGGTGGCCCGCGAGACGTTCCACGTCCCGCATGTCGTGGCGCGCATCTACGATCCGGGCCGCGCCGAGATCTACCAGCGGCTCGGGATCCCCACGGTCGCCGCGGTGCGCTGGAGTGCGGACCAGGTGCTGCGCCGGATCCTGCCGGAGCAGCACCTCGCCGGCGACTTCCGCGACCCCTCGGGCCGCCTCGTGCTGGCCGAGGTGGAGGTCGACGCCGGCTGGATCGGCCACCCGCTGGCCGCGATCGAAAAAGCCGCCGACATCCGCGTCGCCTACCTCACCCGCTTCGGCGAGGGCATCATTCCACGGCCCGGAACCGCCTACCAGGACGGCGACACGGTCCATGCCATGGTGGGCGTTGACCGCACTTCTGAGGTTGCCCACATTCTCGCCAAATCCCCCGCCAAGGAGTCGTAAGTGAAAGTCGTCATCGTCGGGGCGGGCAGCGTCGGTTCCTCGATCGCCCGTGAATTGTTGTCCCACAAACATGAAATCCTGCTGATCGACCTCAAGCCCGAGGTGATCGGCCGCAGCGGGCTGCGCGGCGCGCACTGGCTCGTGGGCGACGCCTGTGAACTCAGTACCCTCAAGGACGCCCGGCTGGAGGACGCCGACGTCGTGGTCTCCGCGACGGGCGATGACAAGGTGAACCTGGTGGTGTCGCTGCTGGCCAAGACCGAGTTCGGCGTCGGGCGGACGGTGGGCCGGGTCAACAACCCGAAAAACGACTGGATGTTTGACGATTCCTGGGGCGTCGACGTCGCGGTCAACACCCCGCAACTGATGACGGCCCTCGTGGAGGAGGCGGTGGAAATCGGCGACCTGGTCCGGTTGCTGACCCTGCAGACCGGGGTGTCCTCGCTGGTGGAGTTCACCGTGCCGCACGACTCGCACGTGATCGGCCTGACCGTGGGCGACATCGACTGGCCGGAGGACGCGACCCTGGTGGCGATCCTGCGCGACCAGGCGCCGATCACGCCGAGCCGGGACGACGTGATCGACGGCGGCGACGAGCTGTTC
>NZ_JBFRFD010000291.1:0-4727 GCF_052114645.1 Arthrobacter sp. 2YAF22_2 | reverse complement strand
GTCACGCCGAGCGGGTGCTGGAGCCGGGCCTCAGCCGCCGGGCCGTCGCGGAAGCCGAAGTCGAACAAACCCTTGCCGACCGCGGATTCAACCGTGATGGCGCCGTCGTCGGCGATCACGAGTTTGCGCAACGCCGAGGTCTCGGAGTCCGCCACCCAGATGTTGCCGTCAGCGTCTTCGGCAAGTCCGGAGGACTGGGCGAACCAGGCTTCGGCGGCGGGGCCGTCGAGCAGGCCCTCGAGGCCGTTGCCGGCGAGGATCGAAACAGCACCGGTGACCGGGTCGAAGCTGAAGATCTGGTGCACGCCGGCCATGGCCACGACGACGGCGTTGAGCTTTCCGGACCAGACGACGTCCCACGGGGAGCTCAGCGAAACCTCCAGCGGGTCCGCCTCCAGGGGCGCACCGTAGGCGGCCCCTTCCTCGTCCACGCGCGCCGGGCCAGTCTCAAGTAAGCGCTGGATGCCGTTGCCCGCCAGGGTGGTGGCTGTGCCGCCGGCGAGCGAGAGTCCGCGGAGCCGGTGGTTGACCGAGTCGGCAATCACGACGTCGTAGCCGGCCTTCGCGGCCACGGCCTCCGGGAGGAGCACGAGGCCTTGCGGTTCGTTGAAGCGGGCGTCAGCGGCACCGCCGTCGGCGTAGCCTTTCTCGCCCGAACCGTAGGTGCCCAGCACCGTTTCGAAGTCTGTGGAGAGCTCCACGAGCCGGTGGTGGCCGGTGTCGGTGACCAGCCAGGACCCGGCGTCGGACTCCGCCGCGGCCTCCGGTGCCGCGGCCTCGGGTGCAGCAGCGCCGCCGCGGCCGGCCGGCAGGTAGAGGGCCTTGCCGGGGAACCGCAACGTCCCCGACGTCGGCTCCGGCGCCACGTAGGGCCCGTCGCCGCGGTGCAGGGTGCCTTTGGCCTCGTGCTCGGCGATCAGCTCGGGGATAAGCACGGCCAGGCCGTCCGCGTGGCCCTCGCCGGAGAGGTGCGCCACGATGTAGCCCTCGGGGTCGATGACCACCAGGGTGGGCCAGGCTCGGGCGGTGTAGGCCTTCCAGGTGTCCAGCTCCGGGTCGTCCAGGACCGGGTGGCGGATCTCGTAGCGCTCGACGGCGGCCGCCAGCGCCACAGGGTCCGCTTCGTGCTCGAACTTGGGCGAGTGCACGCCGACGGTCACAAGGACGTCGGAGTACTGCTGTTCGAGCGGTCGAAGCTCGTCCAGGACGTGCAGGCAGTTGATGCAGCAGAAGGTCCAGAAGTCCAACAGAACGATCTTGCCGCGCAGGGACTCAAGGTCCAGGGATTTGCCCCCGGTGTTCAGCCAGCCACGGCCTACGAGTTCGGATGCCCTGACCCGGAGGTGGGTGCGTACGGTTTCGCTCATCAGCGTCCTTCCAGCTTTGAATTGCGTTCTGCCAGCTTCGCGTCGCGCTCGGCGAGCTGGGCAAACATATCGTTGTAAGCGGTGAGATCGGCGTCGTTATTCCTGTCCGCCGCCCGGTCGGTGCGTTTGGACTCCCGTGCATCGGAGCGGGACCACATGACTGCGACGCCGATCGCCACCAGCAGGGTGGGCACCTCGCCGATCCCCCAGGCCACCGCACCGCCCATCTGCTGGTCCAGCAGGGCCGACGGGCCCCAGCTGCGGCCCAGGTTGCCGAAGTAGTCCGCGGCCAACAGCCCCGTACCGCCCATGATCGAGACGCCGAAGAAGGCGTGGAAGCCCATGGTGGCCAGCAGCAGCAACAACCGCATCGGGTACGGTGCCCGCCGCGGCAGGGGGTCGGTGCCGATCATGGTCAACACGAAGATGTAGCCGGTGAGGGCGAAGTGCAGGTTCATCAGCTCGTGGCCCACGTGGTCGCGCATGGCGTAGCCGAATGCGTCCGAGTAGTAGAACAGCACGATCGAGCCGGCAAAGTTTGCCGCGGCGAACAGCGGGTGCGTGACGAGCTGGGAGAACTTTGAGTGCACAAAGACCAGCAGCCATTCCCGCGGCCCGCGGGAGCTGTCCCGCCGCGGGGTCAGTGCCCGTAGCGCCAGCGTGACCGGCGCCCCGAGGACGAGGAAGATCGGCGCCACCATGGTCAGCGCCATGTGGTCCACCATGTGCGCGGAGAACAGCACCCGGCCGTAGACCGACGGCGGCCCGGACGTCACGAATGTCAGGACCACCAGTCCGATCAGCCAGTTGATGGTCCGGAACCAGGACCACGAGTCCCCGCGTTGGCGGACCTTGCGGATTCCGAGGATGTAGGACGCCAGGCCGAAGACGGCGACGGCAACCCAGAGCCAGTCGAGCCGCCACTCTGTGAGCCAGCGCTGCGGAGTCAGCTCGGGGGGCAACTCGTAGCCGGAGAGGATGAACGCCGGGGAAGCATCCGGGGCGAAGGTTCGCGGCTGCGGCGGGGCCGAGCGGCCGAGCGCCACGGCGATTCCCATCGTCGCGCCCATGACTAGCAGCTCCACGAGCACCAGCTGCCAGAGCACGCGCCGGGCGGATAGGCCGGCTCCCTTGACGCCCAGCTGGGGGATGACCCAGCGGCGGTGCATCAGGCCTATGCCGCCGAGGACCAGGGTGGCCGCCGTTTTGGCCAGGATGAGCTGCCCATACCCGGACCCGAAGAGGTCGGTCCAGCTGGTGAGCCTGATGCTCGCGTTGATCACGCCGGAGGCGAAGACCAGGGCGAACGCGAAGCCGGCCAAGGCCGAGAAGCGGCGGAAGGTCGGCTCGGTGACGTCGGTCCTACCCGCGGCGCCGGCCCCGGCCGAGCCCGCCAAGACCCCCGACAGGAGGGTCAACACGATGATGCCGCCCACCCAGGCCGAGACACCCACGAGGTGTAGGCCCAGGGAGTTGATGGCCCCTTCGTGGTCGCTGGAGCTGGACGAGTGGCCGATTAGCGCCGAAGGAACCAGCCCCACCATGGAGAAGATGAGGGTGAGCGCCAGTGCTCCCCGCGATCGGACACCGAACAGCGCGGTGGTGACCACCGCGGCGATGATGACCACCGTCAGCCAGGCCCGCCCGGTCTCGATATCTGTCATGAAGTAGACAAGGGACTTGGTGAATTCCGGGTCCGCCGAAACGGCCTGGCCGGCGATGTCCGAGTAGCTCAGGACCAGCACGCCGACGGCGGAGAGGGTCCAGACGACGCCGGCGGCTGCGGTGATTGCCAGCGCACGGGTGAAGGCGGGATGCTCCGGGGCGTCTTTGTCCTTGGACGGGCGGCCAGTGAGGTTCCTGGGCAGGATGGCCACGGCGAAGATCAGGCCGCCGATCACCGTCGCCAAGGCTGCGTTGTGGAGGGCCTTGCTGGCGGGGAGCCCCCAGCGGACCAGCGCGCCCGGATCAGAGACCGAGCGTGCCCCGGCCGCGCCGGAGAAGAGCAAGGCCGCCACGAGGCCCAGGAACAGGGCGACCAGGCCGGCCAGCTGCCAGCCACGGGAAATCCCCGCCGTCCCGGCGCCGGAGCCACGCCCTCCCGCGGTCGGGGTGGGGGCTGCTGGGGTTCGGGGTTTTGCTGCGGAAGGCACAACTCCATTGTCCGCTACGCCTGCGCGGGCGCCGAATCCGTGTGCCTGCGATGAACGCAAAAGGAGCGGCAACCCCTAGGGTTGCCGCTCCTTTCAAGCGTTCGAAGAAGACTACTTCTTCTTGGCGACTGCAGCCTTCAGCTTGGAGCCGGCGGTCAGCTTGACGCTGTGGCCAGCGGCAATCTGGATGGTCTCGCCGGTCTGCGGGTTGCGGCCGGTGCGAGCTGCACGGTCGGTGCGCTCGACGGCGAGCCAGCCGGGGATGGTGATCTTCTCGCCCGCGGCGACAGAGGTCTCGAAAACCTCGAACAGTGCATCGAGCACGGAGTTGACGGCTGCCTGGCTGGTGCCGGCCTTGCCAGCTACCTCTGCAACAAGTTCACTACGGTTCTTAGCCATTTATGTCCTCCTGGACGGTTCTAATTTCTGAAGCCTGCACGCGGCATGCATACAAGCCACTCTTCGAAAACTTACCAGCTTGCCGCCGCCAAGGCGGCAAATTCCGCGTGTTTTCGCGCTTTTTTGGGAAAATTTCCGGGTTTCGACCGCATTTTGCGTCGCTTTCAGCCCTCAGCGTACGCACTCCGGTCTGGAGGCGGGAGGCAGGGGCCCGGCAGTGCCCCGCCGTGGCTGCGGCGGGGGGGTTGGTGGTGGTGGTTGGGGGGTTAAAGGGGGAGAGCCTCCAACCTGGTGGTTGGAGGCTCTCGACCTAATGGTTGTCCGGCGGTGACCTACTCTCCCACACCCTCCCGGGTGCAGTACCATCGGCGCTGTGGGTCTTAGCTTCCGGGTTCGGGATGGGACCGGGCGTTTCCCCCACGCTATGACCGCCGTAACCCTGTGTCCGCACCCCCGCGGGCCGGTGAGGGCCTTGGTGGGGTGGGAAGTCTGTGGTTACAACATGTTCGCTGCGGATTGCTCCGCAGGTGTGGTGTTGTTATGTAGTTGTTTGGTTCCGTGCAACGTGGCCGTCGGGTGACGGGTTTGTTGTTTGGGAACCACATAGTGGACGCAAGCAGTCTTGTTTCTTTGTACCACCCCGGTGGTGCGAACCCCTTTTGAAGTTGGGTTTGCGGGGGTGGTGTGTGGTGTAAGTTATCGGCCTATTAGTACCGGTCAGCTTCACGAGTCGTTAGTCCTCGCTTCCACATCCGGCCTATCAACCCAGTGGTCTGGCTGGGGGCCTCTCACACACAAGGTGTATGGA
>NZ_JBFRFD010000290.1:0-4745 GCF_052114645.1 Arthrobacter sp. 2YAF22_2 | reverse complement strand
ACCTTCCTAAAATCCACCGCACACGTCCTCGTGTGCGGAAGTCGGCCGCCGGCGGGTCTCCGGAACCTAGGTGCTGCGGGGATTCGGTCCACCCCGTGCGCCTGCTTGAACCGCAAAGAAAAGCCGCCGGCTGCGAACGCAGACCCGGCGGCAGAACCTCTACGTTCGCTCTCCATTCTAGGGCGGCCGGGCGGCTCCGCCGGGCCCGGCCGGCGTGAAATCACTCACACGCAATCCGGGCCGGTGGTCCCCCCGTCACATAGGATGACCGCATGGGACTCATAGTTGCACTTCTTGTCGTTTGGCTCATCCTGTCGATCCTGGGCTTCGTCGTGAAGGGCCTGCTTTGGCTGGCCATCATCGGCCTGGTCCTGTTTGTCGCGACCGTGGTTTGGGGTTGGGTGAAGCGGAAGGCGAAGGCCTGATCCGACACCTGGTTTTGACTGGAGGGGCTGGCACCACAAGGTGCCGGCCCTTTCGTCTGTCCGCGGGGTTGTCCGGCTCAGTGTGTGGGTTCCCGATGCGCTGGCCGGGGCCTCGCGGCCGCCGGCGCGGTGGTGGGATGGGTTGACCGATACGCCGGGTTCTGTGTTCCCGCGCTGTTACCGGCGCGGGAGTAGCGGCCATCCATCTACGGACGCCGTTGCCGACGCCCTCCAGCAGCCTACCCGGACACTCGGGCGAGCAGCCCTCAAACGTGCCCTGTCTGGCCTTGCTCCGGGTGGGGTTTACCTAGCCTTCCCGGTCACCCGGGAAGCTGGTGGTCTCTTACACCGCCGTTTCACCCTTACCTGCTCCCTGGCCGTGCGGACACGGCTCGGGGCAGGCGGTCTATTCTCTGTGGCACTGGCCTGCGGGTTACCCCGAGTGGGCGTTACCCACCACCCTGCCCTGCGGAGCCCGGACGTTCCTCGAGCCACTTGCGTGACGCGCGGCCGCCTGGTCAACCCATCCGTCGTTCATTCTACGGTCTCCCCGACTGTCCCGCCGCAGCGGCGCCATTTGGCCACGCCGGTGGGAGAATTGAAGCAAGTATTCCGCTAGTCGAGGAAGCGATTCGGATGGACGTTACCGCCGTCGTCGTATGGCTGATAATTCTGGTTCTGCTGTTCATCGTGGCCCGGATGTCGATCCGGATTGTGCGCCAGTACGAGCAGGGCGTGCTGTTCAGGCTGGGCCGGGTAATCGGCGTCCGGATGCCGGGTCTGCGCTTGATTGTTCCGGTGATCGACAGGCTCCAGCTGGTCAGCCTGCGGATCGTGACCATGCCGATCCAGTCCCAAGGCATCATCACCCAGGACAACGTCAGCGTGGACATCTCCGCGGTGGCGTACTACCGCGTGATCGATGCCGTGAAGTCTGTCGTGGCGATCGAAAACGTGGCCGCCGCGATCAATCAGATCGCGCAAACCACGCTGCGGAAGGTGGTGGGCCGGCACAGCCTGGACCAGACCCTGTCCGAGACGGAGCACATCAACAGCGACATCCGCGAAATCCTTGACGCCCTTACGCTGGAGTGGGGCGTCGAGGTGACACTCGTGGAGCTCAAGGACATTCAGCTGCCGGAGAGCATGAAGCGTGCCATGGCCCGGCAGGCCGAGGCTGAGCGGGAGAAGCGCGCAAAGATCATCGCCGCCGAAGGTGAATCGATCGCGGCCGCGGCGCTGGGCGAAGCCTCCGACACGATGATGGCGCACCCGTTGGCCCTCCAGTTGCGCAACCTGCAGTCGCTCGTCGAAATCGGTGTGGACAAGAACACCACAGTCGTCTTCCCCGCCCCGCTGATGAGCACCATCGGTGAGCTGTCCGCGTTCTTGGCGCGGGAATCCCGTGCGGCCGGGGTAACGTCGCCGACCGTGGCCCCGGCAACGGCTCCGTCGTTTGTCCCCTACGAGGCCTCCGCACCGGCTCCGGTTCCGACCCCGGTCGCGGCCTCCGCAGCGGCTCCTGTGGCAGCGGCACCCGCCAGGGTGGCGTGAGCGGATAGCCTGCCAACGCTGGTCGCGGCCATCCCGCCGTCGCAGCCGCCGGTAGGATCGTACGGTGCTGATTCTGCTGCCACCCTCCGAAGGCAAGACCCCCGCCACCGGCGGCGACGCCGTCGAACCGGCGTCACTCAGTTTCCCCGGCCTTAATGGCCACCGCGCCAAGGTCCTCGAGGCGCTCGGCACCGTCAGCGCCCATGAGGATGCGCTCGCCCTGCTCGGCGTCGGCACCTCCCTGAAGGCCGACGTCGAACGCAACACCCGGCTGCATGCCGAGCCCGCCGCGCCCGCACACCAGGTGTACTCCGGGGTGCTCTACGACGCGCTGGACTACCGGTCGCTGACTTCCGTGCAGCGGAAAAAGGCCGATGCCTCGGTGCTGGTGATTTCCGCGCTCTGGGGTGCCATCCGCTTTGCGGACCGGGTGCCGGCGTACCGGCTGTCGATGGGCACGGCGCTGCCCGACGTCGGACGGCTGGCCTCCTTCTGGAAACCGCAACTGGCGGCAGCCCTCGCCGCGGAAACTGCCGGCGGGCTGCTGGTCGATTGCCGCTCCAGCACCTACGCGGCGGCGTGGGCTCCCCCGCCGGAACAGACGGTGGCCGTGCACGTCTTCACCGAGGTCAACGGGGTCCGCAAGGTGGTGAGCCATTTCGCCAAGCACACCCGCGGGGAGCTCGCCCGGCACCTGTTGGCGCGGCGTGGCAAGTCCCCGGAGACGCCCGCGCAACTGCGGAAGGCCGCGGCCGAGAAGTGGTCCGTGGAACTGGTTGACGGCACGGCCCGGAAGCCGCACGCCCTCAACATCATCCTGCCCAACTAGCTCGCATTAGGTGGCGTTTTCAGGGCTCAAAGCGACAACAAGTGCCAGCCAGTTGGGTGGTTAGGCCCATTCGGCGGAGCGGACCAGGATGCACCCGGAATCGGGGCAAAAGACGATGTCGTCCTCCGCGGCGGCCTTGATTTCAGCGAGGTCGCCGGGGCTCAGCTGCATGCCGGACCCCTCGGAGGTGCCGTGGAAAAGCCGGGCCGCGCCGACGCCCCGCTTGGCGAGGGTCTTCTCGTAGACGGCAAGCATTCCGGCGTCCAGGCCGGCTGCGAACTCGGCCCGGTGGCCGCGCACCACCGTGGCTTCTGCGGCCACTTCGGCCAGCTGCTCATCGAGTTCGGCACGGATGCTGCCGAAGGAACCTTGGATGTCATCAACAATCTGCTGTTGCGTGGCCTGGCGCAGGCGCAGCGAATCCAGCCGCTCCAGAACTTCGAGTTCGACGTCCTCCAGGTCCGAGCGGCGCTTGTTCAGTGACGCGATGTCGCGCTGCAGGGCCACGAGGTCCTTGGAGAGCCCGGTACCGCTGTTGAGCCTGGCCTCGTCGCGTTCGATCCGGGAGGCGACCTGTTCGACGTCGGCTTCGGCGCGTTTGAGTTCGAGTTCGGCGTCGTGCACCGCCACCTTGGCGGCCCCGAGTTCGCCGTTGGCCACTCCGAGGGCGGCTTCCAGGTCGGTGATCCGGGGGTCGCTTTCAAGGCTGCGGCGGCGGTTGGACAGAGACTTGAGTTTGGCATCCAGTCCCTGCAATTCAAGCAACTTCAACTGTTCCGCCGGTGCTGCCTTGGCCACTATTTCCTCCGCGTGTTCACATACCGGCCGGAGCCGGGCACCGTACCGGCGCTCTTTAGACTCTAGCGCCTAGCGTGCTCCCCGGCCTCGCTACGTCCCCACCGGCTCCCAAACCTCGCTGCACTCGGTATGGGTCCCTCGCCGGTGTGGGCCCGGCGACGGACCTCGCCCGCCAGGCTTAGCCGGGAGTCAGAATGAAGTCCCACGGGTCGCTGTTGGTGTTGCTCACCCGGATTTCGATGTCGTGCCCCTGGTCCGTCAGCACGTTTCCGAGAGCCTCGGCGGCCGCCGGCAGCCACAGCCACTCGCTTGCAAAGTGCGACACGTCGATCAGGTAGGGCCGGTCGTTGACGGCGGCCTCGCGGGCCTCCGACGCCGGATGGTGCCGCAGATCCGCGGTCAGGTAGACGTCGGCGTTGCTCGCGCGGACCTCATTGAACAGCGAGTCGCCCGCGCCGCCGCACAGGGCCACCCTTCGCACCAAACCGTCCCGGTCGCCGGAGACCCGCACACCGCCGGCAACTGAGGGCAGAATGCCAAAGACCCGCGCGGCAAAATCCCCCAGTGTCTGGACGTCGGGGAGGTCGCCGACGCGGCCGATGCCCTCCTCGGGAAGGCCGTTTGTGGCGGGAGTCAGGGGCACCACGTCCTGCAGGCCCAGCGCGTCGGCCAACACGTCGGAGACGCCACCGACGGCGGAGTCACCATTGGTATGGACAGTCATCAGGGCGGTCCCGGACTCAATCAGCCGGTGGACGGCCTTGCCCTTGGAGGTATTGGCTGCTACCGAGGTGACGCCCTTGAGCAACAGGGGATGGTGCGTGATCAGCAGCTCCGCGCCCCAGCTGACGGCCTCCTCGATCACCTCGAGCGTGGGATCGACGGCAAACAGGATCCGGCTCACCTCGGCGGACGGATGCCCGGCCACGAGGCCCACCTCATCCCAGTCCTCCGCCAGTGATTCGGGCCAGAGCTCCTCGACGGCCAGCAGGATCATGCCCAGCGTCGCGGCCGAGCCGGGGCCGTCGGCTTCGGCGGGCTGAACTGAAACGTCGGTGTTCTCAGGTTCCATACCCTCATTTTTACCCTATCCGCGGCGCCGGCAGCCTCGGCAGGGCGTTCCGTGAACGCCGGAGTCC
>NZ_JBFRFD010000289.1:0-4755 GCF_052114645.1 Arthrobacter sp. 2YAF22_2 | reverse complement strand
GCCTACGGCCGCGCGGAACTGGACCACGACGGCGAGGACGAGTCAGGCTCGCTGCTGATGAACATGGTGCTCGGCAACGGCGCCCGGCTGTACGTGGACCACGCCCACCCGGAATATTCCAGCCCTGAAGTCACGAATCCGCGCGCCGCCGTCGCCTGGGACGCGGCAGGTGACCTGGTGGCCCTCGCCGCGGTCCGGCGGCTGGCGGCGGACCCGGAGCTTCCGCCGATCAACCTGTACAAGAACAACACGGACAACAAGTCCGTGTCCTACGGCTCGCACGAGAACTACCTGATGCCCCGGTCGGTCCCGTTTGGTGAGATCGCGCGGGGTCTGACGCCGTTCTTCATCACCCGCCAGATCATGTGCGGTGCCGGCCGCGTCGGCCTCGGCCAGGACAGCTCCCGGCCCGGCTACCAGATCAGCCAGCGTGCCGACTTCTTCGAAACCGAAGTCGGGCTCGAAACGACGATCCGCCGCCCCATCATCAACACCCGGGACGAGCCGCACGCCACCGCGGACAAGTACCGCCGGCTGCATGTCATCATCGGCGACGCGAACCTCAGCCAGGCCGCCAACTTCCTCAAATTCGGCAGCACCGCCATGGTGCTGAGCCTGATTGAGCACGGCTTGGCGCCCCGCGTCGAAGTCCACGAACCGGTGGCCGCCCTACAGGCGATCAGCCACGACACCTCGCTGACCGCCACCCTTCGCCTGCTCGACGGCCGCCGCGTCACCGCCCTGGACCTGCAATGGATCTACTTCGAGGCCGCCGCGAAACTCGCGCAGGACACAGGGGTGGCGGACGCCGTCGACGGCGACGGACACACCCACGCGGTGCTGGAACGCTGGTCCGCGACCCTGACCGAGCTGGACAGCGACCGGGCGGCGGCGGCGTCGACGGTGGAATGGCTGGCCAAGCTCTCCCTGATGGAGGGCTACCGGCAGCGCGACGGACTGGAGTGGTCGGACGCGCGGCTGGGCCTGGTGGACCTGCAATGGGCGGACATCCGCCCCGAGAAGGGCCTCTACCACCGGCTCCTGGCCCGGGGCCGGATGCAGCGGATCGTCGAGGACGAGGCGATCAGCCGCGCCGTGACCGAACCGCCGTCGGACACCCGGGCCTTCTTCCGCGGGCGCTGCGTCAGCCGTTTCGGCACGGACCTGGTGGGGGCCAGCTGGGACTCGGTGATCTTCGACCTGCCGGGCCGCGGCAAGCTGCAGCGCGTCCCCACCCGCGAACCGCTGCGCGGCACGGAGGCCTTGACCGGCGGCCTGTTTGCACGGCACCGCGAGGCCGGGCCGTTCCTGGCGGAGCTCCTTGGACTGCCCCCGGGTTCCTAGTCGGAAAGACCCCCGCGCGACGCCCCGGCGTGGCAATATGGGCTTACAGGATGTCCCAAGCACGATGGGACAGACAGCGAGAAGGAGAAAACGATGGCAGGCCAGGAGCAGCAGCAGCCGCAGTCCCGCGACACCGAGGTGGACGAGGACATTCCCGCCACCCCTGCGCCGCCGGAAGGCCAGGCCTCTGCCGCGACCCAGGGCGTGGACGATCTGCTCGATGAGATTGACGGCGTGCTGGAGTCCAACGCCGAGGAATTCGTCCGCGCCTTCGTCCAAAAGGGCGGCCAGTAGGCCAGCGGTCCTTGGCCGGCGTGGAACTAGCGGAGGAGACGCGGAACTGAGGAAACACTGGGCTGCGGGCCGGAAGTCGTTGAGCCACTACGTTGAGGGAGTGCACCAGTGCAGGAAACATCAGCCAACCAGGTAGCAGCGAACGCGACGTCCTCATTCACCGAACACCTGCAGCGGTCCCGGCCGGAACTGCTGCCCTACAACGCCCTGCTCGGCGCCCTGAACGGCGGATCTCCCACCGGGCTGCCCGCGGGAACCGCCGCGGTGCCGCTCCAGACACCGCACGCGACCACCATCGTCGCCATGACCTACGCCGGGGGAGTGCTGATGGCAGGTGACCGCCGCGCCACGATGGGCAACGTGATCGCCAGCCGGCACATTGAAAAGGTGTTTCCGGCCGACCAATATTCCGTGCTGGGGATTGCCGGGACCGCCGGCATCGCCTTGGACATCACCCGGCTGTTCCAGGTTGAACTCGAACATTACGAAAAGATCGAGGGCACCCCGCTGAGCCTGGACGGCAAGGCCAACCGGCTCGGCGCGATGATCCGCGGCAACCTGCCCATGGCGATGCAGGGGCTCGCCGTTATCCCGCTGTTCGCCGGCTTCGACCGGCCCGCCGGCGTCGGCCGGCTGTTCTCATACGACGTCACCGGCGGCCGGTACGAGGAGCAGGAACACCACACCGTCGGTTCGGGTTCCATGTTTGCCCGCGGCGCATTGAAGAAACTCTGGCGGCCCGGCCTCGCCGAAGAAGAAGCCGTGGCTGTGGCGGTCGAGGCGCTGTACGACGCGGCCGACGACGACTCCGCCACGGGCGGCCCGGACCCGGTCCGGCAGCTCTGGCCGGTGGTGTACACCGTCAGCCGGTCCGGTGCGGTCCGTATCCCGGAACGCCAACTGGCCGCCGTGGCCGGCACCATCATCGAATCACGGGCCGTAGCCCAGCGGGAGGCCTGAGATGACCCAGCAGTTCTATGTCTCACCGGAACAGCTGATGAAGGACCGGGCAGACTTCGCCCGGAAGGGGATAGCCCGGGGCCGGTCGGTGGTGGTCATCAGCTGCCGTGACGGGATCGCCCTGGTGGCCGAAAACCCGTCGCCGTCGCTGCACAAAATCGGCGAAATCTACGACAAGATCGCGTTCGCCGCCGTCGGTAAATACAACGAGTTCGAGAGCCTGCGGCAGGCCGGGGTCCGGTACGCCGATGTCCGGGGCTACTCCTACGACCGCGAGGATGTGACGGCCCGCGGGCTGGCCAGCGTTTACGCACAGAGCCTCGGCGCCGTGTTCACCGCGGAGCAAAAGCCCTTCGAAGTGGAGTTGGCGGTGGCCGAGGTCGGGGCCGGTCCGGAAGCCGACCATCTCTACCGGCTGACCTTCGACGGGTCCATCGCCGACGAGCAGGGCTTTATCGTGATGGGCGGGCAGGCCGACAAGGTGTCCGAGGCTGTCGCCGCCGGCTGGCGCGGCGAACTCGATTTCGCCGGGGCCATCCGGCTGGCCCTGGCCGGACTGGTCGCGGACAAGGAGGCTGACGCGCTGCCGGCGTCGGCCGTGGAGGTCGGCGTACTGGACCGCGATTCCGAAAGCAGCCGCGGTACCCGGCGCGCTTTCCGCCGCCTCGACGACGCCGACATTGTGGCCCTGCTGGCTGAGGAGAACTGAGATGGACAAGCGCATTTTCGGGATTGAGACCGAATTCGGAATTTCCTATTCGAGCCCGGAATCCCGCCCGCTGGCGCCGGAGGAGGTGGCCCGCTACCTCTTCCGCAAGGTGGTCAGCTGGGGCCGGTCCTCCAACGTGTTCCTCACCAACGGCTCCCGGCTCTACCTCGACGTCGGCTCCCACCCCGAGTACGCCACTGCCGAGTGCGACGACCTGGCCCAGCTCATCGCCCACGACCGGGCCGGGGAGCTGATCCTCGATGACCTCGTGGACGAGGCGCAGGAACGGCTGGCGGCCGAAGGCTTCAACGGGACCGTGTACCTGTTCAAGAACAACACCGACTCGGCCGGGAACTCCTACGGCAGCCACGAAAACTATCTGATACCGCGCCGCGGCGAGTTTTCCCGGCTGGCTGAAATCCTGATCCCCTTCCTGGTGACCCGCCAGTTGATCGCCGGGGCGGGGAAGATCCTGAAGACCCCGCACGGCGCCACGTTCGCGTTCTCGCAGCGCGCCGACCACATCTGGGAGGGCGTCTCCTCCGCCACGACCCGGTCGCGGCCCATCATCAACACCCGCGACGAACCACACGCCGACGCCGAGTTCTACCGGCGGCTGCACGTGATCGTGGGGGATTCGAACATGTCCGAGACGACGGCGCTGCTGAAGGTCGGAACCGTCGACCTGATCCTGCGSATGATCGAGGCCGGCGTSATMATGCGYGACATGCGGATGGAGAACCCCATCCGCAGCATCCGCGAGATCTCCCATGATCTGACCGGGCGCGCGGTGGTGCGGCTGGCCAACGGGCGGCAGCTGACCGCCCTGGAGATCCAGCGCGAGTACTTGAACAAGGTGACCGAGTTCGTCGCGGACCGCGGCGCCCACAACGCCCACGTCCCGCTGATCCTGGATCTGTGGGAGCGCACCCTGGACGCCATTGAAAGCGGCAACACGGGCACCATCGACACGGAGGTGGACTGGGCCATCAAGAAGAAGCTGATGGACAACTACCGTGAGCGGCACGGCCTGGAACTCGACGCGCCGCGGATCGCCCAGCTGGATCTGACCTACCACGACATTTCCCGCAGCCGGGGGCTCTTCTATCTGCTCCAGTCCCGGGGCGCGGCACGGCGCGTGGTGGACGACACGGCCGTCAAGGACGCCGTCGACGCCCCGCCGCAAACCACCCGGGCCAAACTGCGCGGCGACTTCGTCCGGCGGGCGCAGGAACTGGGCCGCGACTACACCGTGGACTGGGTCCATTTGAAGCTCAACGACCGCGCCCACCAGACCATCCTGTGCAAGGATCCCTTCCGCAGCGTGGACGAGCGGGTGGACGCCCTGCTGGACTCTATGGGCTGATACCCAGCTTTCCACGTTACTCTGGAAAAGGTGCCGTCTCACGGCTACCGCATGCTTTGCCGCTGGCATCTGTCCGGTGAAG
>NZ_JBFRFD010000288.1:0-4767 GCF_052114645.1 Arthrobacter sp. 2YAF22_2 | reverse complement strand
GCAGTGGTACCACGAGGGCTTCGAGCGGGACCTCACGGCCGTCGACGGCGTGGAAGATGCGCTTGACCGGCTCCGGCTTCCGCACTGCGTCGCCTCCAGCGGCAGCCACGCCAAGATGCGGCAGACACTCGGCCGGACCGGGCTGCTGCACCGCTTCGCCGGCCGCATCTTCAGCGCCACGGAAGTCGCCAACGGCAAACCCGCCCCCGACCTCTTCCTGCACGCGGCCTGGACGCTCGGGACCGCCCCGGAGCGCTGCGCCGTCGTCGAGGACAGTACCTACGGCGTCCAGGCGGCGCGGGCCGCGGGGATGTATGCGTTTGCCTATGCCGGCGGCGTCACGCCCGCCGAGCGGCTGGCGGGCCCAGGCACCACAGTTTTCCACGACATGCGCCAGCTCCCGGAACTGATCTCAGCCGGACAGCCCAGCTGAGGTTGGCTTGGCACAGCAGGGCGGGATTTCCTCACCTTTGACGTCGGCGCACCGGCCTGTCGGGCCGGATCACCGCAGAGTCCCGGCGTCGTCCCTTAGGCGTGGGGTGCAGGCGCCGGGCCAGCGGCTGCGGAGCCGGGTCAGCCCAGGACGGCGATCGCGATGGCGATGTAGTGCGCGGCGAAGGCAAAGACCGTGAAGGCGTGGAAGAGTTCGTGGAAGCCGAAGTGCTCGTAGCTGAAGTTCGGCTTCTTCAACGCGTAGAACACGGCGCCGGCAATGTAGAGCGCCCCGCCCACGCAGATGAGCACCGCGGCGGCGACGCTGGCGGCGAAGAAGTCCGGCAGGTAGAACAGGGCGCCGCAGCCAAGGGCGATGTAGATCGGCACATACAGCCAGCGCGGGGCGTGGGTCCAGAGCAGACGGAACAGCACGCCCAGTACCGCGCCGGACCAGATCACCCACAGCAGCAGCACGGCCTTCGGCCGGTCCAGCAGCGCCCAGGCCAGCGGCGTGTAGCTGCCGGCGATGACGAGCATGATGTTCGTGTGGTCGAGCCGTTTCAGTACGATCTTGACGCCGGGGGACCAGTTGCCGCGGTGGTAGACGGCGCTGACGCCGAAGAGCAGCACGCCGGTGAAGGCGTAGACCGCCGAGGCGACTTTCAGATCCGGAGTGGGGGCGAGGAGCACCAGGACCAAGCCCGCCACGAACGCCAGTGGGGCCGTGGCGGTATGGATCCAGCCCCGCCACTTTGGTTTGATCATCAGGAGTTCGGCGATCCTGACGGCGGCGTCGTCCATCGGACTGTTATCGCGGGCCGCGGCCCGGTGCTCGCCGTGGTTGCCGTGCACGGGCCGCTCGCCGGGCGCGGGCCGCTCGGATCCGGGCTCCGGGCTGTTGCTCTCCATCCTGCAATAATAACCTACGGTCCAGTAAGTTACCGCTGAGTAACAAGGTCCGAGGCCGGGTACCGCGGCAGTGGCGTGCGCACCGCGGGCCCTCCGGCGGGTAGCCTAGGAATGCACTGCTGTCAGACCTCAAGGAAGCCAGGTGAATCTCCGGATGGAACTGCCCGGGTTCCTTTATGGCTTCTACGAGCGGAAGCTCCAGCGGTCCCTCGACCCGGAGCGGATCCCCAGGCACGTCGGCGTCATGGTCGACGGCAACCGGCGCTGGGCCCGGCAGTTCAACGCCCCCACCAGCCAGGGCCACCAAGCCGGCGCGGACAAGATCCACGAATTCCTCGGCTGGTGCCAGGAGTTGGGCGTCAAGGTCGTCACCCTATACATGCTGTCCACCGACAACATGAACCGCTCGGGCGAAGAGCTGGAGCTGCTCATGGGGATCATCGCCAACACCCTGGACCGGCTCGACGAGGACGCCGATATCTCGGTAAACGCCATGGGCGCCCCGGAACTTCTGCCGGATTATCTGGCCGAGCGGCTGAACAAACTCACGGCCCGCACGCCGGTGCACGAGAAGATCCACGTCAACGTCGCCGTCGGCTACGGCGGCCGCCGCGAGATTGTCGACGCCGTCCGGGAACTGCTGCACGACGCCGTCGCCCGTGGCGCCGACATCGGCAAACTGGCCGACGATCTCACCGTCGACGACATCTCGCGCTTCCTGTACACCCGCGGGCAGCCCGATCCCGACCTTGTGATCCGGACCTCCGGGGAGCAGCGGCTCTCCGGGTTCCTCATGTGGCAAAGCGCCTACAGCGAGTTCTATTTCTGCGAGGCCCTGTGGCCGGCGTTCCGCAAAGTGGACTTCCTCCGCGCCCTGCGCGACTACGCCGGCAGGCAGCGCCGCTTCGGGACCTGAGGCGGTTCATCCGGGCTTCATCTGATGGCAAGAAGAATCGCCGGAAAATGGACCGGAATTCGACAGTCCTTGGACGTACGTTAATCCCATCAGCGGGCAAGCCGCCGGCTGATCGGGGAGGCCAGTACATGGAGCGGAAGTTCGCACCGGGTGTATGGGAGGCCGCGTCCGGCCTCACGGCCGAGCCGCCTCACCAATAACAAATCCGGGCCAGCGGCCCGGGGCTGGAGTCGATGTGGCTATTTCTGAACAACTGCCCGGTGTCAGTTCCGACCAGGGCAAGAAGGCTACCTCTCGCGCCACGCGAGCCACCTCACGGACCGGCACAGCGACATCCGACGCTGCGGCCGGTCCTGCTGTCTCCGGGGAAGGAACAGCAGGCCGGGAGACCGCCCGAAGCTACGTGATCGACACCTCCGTGCTGCTCTCGGACCCGCGGGCCCTGCTGCGGTTCGCCGAACACGAAGTCATCGTGCCGATCGTGGTCATCACCGAACTAGAGGGCAAACGGCACGACCCGGAGCTGGGCTACTTCGCCCGCAAGGCGCTGCGGCTCCTTGACGACCTCCGGGTGGAACACGGCGGCCTGGACCGCCCCATCCCGCTGGGCGACGACGGCGGCACCCTGATGGTGGAGATGAACCACATCTCCGCTGACGTGCTGCCCGCAGGATTCCGCGGCGGCGACAACGACAGCCGGATCCTCGCCGTCGCCAAGAACCTCTCCAACGAGGGCCGGGACGTGACAGTGGTGTCCAAGGACCTGCCGATGCGGGTCAAGGCCTCCGCCATGGGGCTGATCGCCGACGAGTACCGCAACGAACTCGTCAAGGACTCCGGCTGGACCGGGATCGCCGAGATTGACGTCGCGGAAGACGAAGTCGCCACGCTCTATGGGCACGAGCCGGTCTTCATCCCGGCCGCGGCCGAACTGCCCGTGAACACCGGTTTGGTGCTGCTCTCCAGCCGGGGGTCCGCCCTGGGCAGGGTCGGTGCCGACAAGCAGGTCCGCCTAGTGAAGGGCGACCGGGACGTGTTCGGCCTGCATGGGCGCTCGGCAGAACAGCGGCTGGCCATCGACCTGCTGATGGACCCGTCCGTCGGCATTGTCTCCCTCGGCGGCCGGGCCGGCACCGGCAAGTCGGCACTGGCCCTGTGTGCAGGGCTCGAAGCCGTCCTGGAACGCCGGGAGCACCGCAAGGTGATCGTCTTCCGTCCGCTCTATGCGGTGGGCGGCCAGGAGCTCGGCTACCTGCCCGGCTCCGAGTCGGAAAAAATGAACCCCTGGGCGCAGGCCGTCTTCGACACGCTCGGCGCCCTGGTCAGCCAGGAAGTGGTCGAGGAGGTCATGGACCGCGGCATGCTCGAGGTCATGCCCCTCACCCACATCCGCGGACGCTCTCTCCACGATGCCTTCGTGATCGTGGACGAGGCCCAGTCCCTCGAGAAGAACGTGCTGCTCACGGTGATGAGCCGGATCGGCCAGAACTCCAAGATCGTCCTGACCCACGACGTCGCCCAGCGCGACAACCTGCGCGTCGGACGGCACGACGGCGTGGCCGCCGTCGTCGAAACCCTCAAGGGCCACCCGCTCTTCGGCCACATCACCCTGACCCGCTCCGAGCGCTCGCCGATCGCGGCTCTGGTCA
Source organism: Arthrobacter sp. 2YAF22_2 (assembly GCF_052114645.1). Classification (NCBI taxonomy): domain Bacteria; kingdom Bacillati; phylum Actinomycetota; class Actinomycetes; order Micrococcales; family Micrococcaceae; genus Arthrobacter; species Arthrobacter sp. 2YAF22_2. The sequence goes on along the minus strand of NZ_JBFRFD010000288.1, from coordinate 858 downwards.
CGGACATGCTCGAGGGGGCCGAGATCTAGGGTCTCGTCCGCGGGCTTTCGCTCGCCTTCGTGGGGCCGTGGCCGGGTTCGCCGGCCGCGGCCCCTTCGCCGTCGCTTAGACACGAGGCTTGGGGCCCGCTTCGGTCGCTGGGCGACCTTCGGGGCCYCAAGCCTCGCGATGCGCTCCTACGCGAAGGGGCCGCGTCAGGCTTGCGGGTGCGTGCCGCTATGCGAAGGTTCCGCGGCGCGGCTTGTGCGCTACTCACTTTCGGGGTTGCGGTGGCCCGCAAAGGAGCGCATCGCCGACCAGAGCGAAGCGGAGGTCGCCCCCGACCGAAGCGCAGCGACGGGAGGTGCCTAAGCGACGGCGGGGCGCCGCGGCACCGCTCGCGGTCCCTACGGCCGGATGCCTAGGTATTTCGCGGTGGGTTCGTGGCCTTGGACTTGGAGGGTCCAGTCGGGGCGTTTGAAGGTGGCGAGGGTGAGTCGGACCCGTTGGGTGTCCCGGAGTTTGCCGCCCCAGTTGGCGCGGGTGAGGCCGTTGAGCTCGTAGCCCAAGGAGCGGGAAACGCCCAGGGACTGCTGGTTCCAGGCGGCCGCCTCGGACTCCGCGACTTCGGCGCCGAGCCAGTCGAACGCGTAGAGGGCGACCGCGGCACGCATCTCCTTGCCGAATCCGTGGCCCTGCGCGCTGCGTTTGAGCCACGAACCTGTGCCTACCGTCTTCAGGGTGGCGAAGTCCTTGGCTTCGATGTCCTGGCATCCGAGGAACTCGCCGTCGTGCCAGATGCCCAGCAGCAGGGTCCATTCTTGCGGCGACATGTTTCCGCGGCAGCGCCAGTACCACTGCGCCATGGTCGGGCCGAGC
>NZ_JBFRFD010000287.1:0-4808 GCF_052114645.1 Arthrobacter sp. 2YAF22_2 | reverse complement strand
TGCGCGCACTGGACGCCGTGGAGACCGGGCTGGTGCAGAGCCAGTCGATCGGCTACGACGGCATCGAGGAGGTCCTGCCAGCAGGGCGGGTGTACGCCAACGCCTCCACCGTCCACGAAACCGCCACCGCCGAGCTGACCGTGGCCCTGATCCTGGCCAGCCAGCGCGAGCTTCCGCGGGTGCTGCAGAACCAGCGGGAGCGCCGCTGGGAGAGCCGACCCACGGCGAGCCTCGCGGACCAGCGCGTGCTGATCGTGGGTTACGGCGGTGTCGGCAAGGCGATCGAGGACCGGCTGCTGCCGTTCGAAACCACCGTGACCCGGGTGGCCAGCCGGGAGCGGACGGACTCGCGCGGCCGCGTGTACGGCATCGCCGAGCTGCACAGCCTGCTGCCGGAGCACGACATCGTGGTGGTGGTGGTGCCGCTCAGCGACTCCACCCGGCACCTCGTCGACGACGCGTTCCTCGCGGCCATGCCCGACGGCGCGCTGCTGGTCAATGTGGCCAGGGGACCGGTCGCGGACACCGACGCCTTGGTCCGGCACACTGCTTCCGGCCGGATCCGCGCCGCCCTGGACGTCACCGACCCGGAGCCGCTGCCGCAGGACCACCCGCTGTGGGGAGCCCCCGGCGTCATCATCAGCCCGCACGTCGGCGGGGCCAGCTCGGCGATGCGCCCGCGGATGGGGCGGCTGCTGCAGCGGCAGATCGACCTCATGCTGGCCGGTGAACCGCCGGTCAACGTGGTGCTGGGCGGGTAGGTGCCGGGCCCCGGGACGCAGGGCTTAGCCGGGGCGCAGGGCTTAATTGCCGCGCCCGGCGGTGTCCACCACGCAGAACCGGTTGCCTTCGGGATCGGCCAAGATCACGTAATCTGCGTCCGCCGGCCTCTTGCTCCCCTCGATCCGGGTGGCGCCCAGGGCCAGCAGCCGGTGTACTTCGGCGTGTTGGTCCCCTGTATACAGGTCCAGGTGCAGGCGGGGCGGGATTTGGACCGTCGCGGGAACCTGGTCCAGGGAGATGCACGTGCCGGCACCGCCGGGCGGCTGCAGAATGACGAAGCCGTCTTCCGGTTCGTGCCGCCGCTCATAGCCCAGCGCGGCCTGCCAGAAACTCATCTGGCGTTCGAGGTCGTCCACCCTGATCACGATCGAGCCGATGCTCAGCATTAGGCCAAACTACACCTTGGCTTCGGCCGGCAGTGTTGTTCCGGGTAATGCCAGTGCCTCCCTCGGGTTCCCGCCAGCTGGGCGGCGACCCGGCGTGCCGGCGCCGAAGTGGCGTCGCTCCCGTCAGTTCGTTGAGGCCAGGGCCGCCGGAAGCTCCGTCAGGGCCGTGACGGTGACGTTCGGGGCCTCGAAGTGGTCCGGGTAGCTGCCACCGGTCCTGTTCAGCCACGCCGTTTGCAGGCCCGCGCGGGCGGCGCCGTGGATATCCCAGGGATGGACTGCCACCAGCATCATCCGTGCCGGGTCCACGCCTGACGCGGTGGCGGCATACTCGTAAGACGCCCGGGCCGGTTTCCAGGCGGGGGCGTCTTCGACCGAAAGCAACGCCTCGAACGACTCCCTGATCCCGGCGTCATCCAGCAGTTTCCCCGCGATCCGGGCCGAGCCGTTACTCAGCGTGACCAGACGGAAGCCTGCGGCGGCGAGGCCGTGGATCCCGCCGGGGACATCCGGGTGCACGCCGAGTTCGCTCATGCCGCCCATGACGTGTTCCACCGCGGAATCCAGCGGGCGGTCCAGCTCGATGCCGGCGAACAGTTGCCGGAGCACCGTGGCACCGATCTCAGCGAAGCCCCGGCTGTCCCCGCTGGCCGTCAGCGCAAAACCGTCCCGCAGCAGGGAGGCAAACCAGAGCTTGGCCAGTTCCGGTGGGGCTCCCACTTCCGCGAAGCGGGCGCCCATCGGCGACATGTCGGACAGGGTCTCGTTGACGTCGAAGACAATCACGGAAATCGGTGCGGTGGTCATGGGGTCTCCTCTGGTGCCGGTGTATCCGTTATACGCCCTGCAGCCCGCCGCTTTGCCGTAGAGCGGAACACCGCCGCGGCCTGCTGGGCCGCCGGGCTGAGCCGGCGGTTGGCCAGCTGGGCCAGGAGGATTCGTCGTTTCGGTGCGCCGGCGAGGGGGACGGCGACGACGTCGGGCCGCAGCGCGCTGAGGGCCAGTTGCGGCGCCAGGGCGATGCCGATGCCCGCCGCGACCATCCCTTGGGTCTCCTGGTAATCGTTGGCGTCGAAGGCGATGCGGGGTTCGAAGCCGGCCTCGCGGCAGACCCGGCGGAGCACGTCCGCCACGGGGTGCTCGTCGCGGACAATCCATTCCTGCTCTCGCAGCGATTCGATCCGCACCGACTTTTTCCCGGCCAGCGGGTGGTCGCGCTGTACGAGCAGCATGGTGGGGTCGTTCATCAGCCGGACCAGGGACAAGTCCTCGTCCGCGATCTCCTGCCAGGGGTAGTCCCAGAGCAGGGTCAGTTCGACGTCGCGGCGGCGCAGCGCCTCCAGCAGCCCCTCGCGCCGGGCGCTGATCACCGTCACCGCCACATCCGGATGCCGGGCCCGGAACGCCAGCACCACATCCGGCATCAGCGAGGCTCCCACGGTGGGGAAGGTGCCCATCCGCAGCTGGCCCCGGCGAAGCCCGGCGAACTCGTCCATCTCCGCCCGGGCCGCCTCGATGGTCCGGTCGATGCTGTCCGCGTAGCCCACCAGGGCCAGCCCTGCCTCTGTCAGCACCACGCCGCGCGGCTGGCGGTCCACCAGGGACACGCCCACCTCGTGTTCGAGCTTCGCGATCTGCTGCGAGACCGCCGACGTCGTGAAGGACAGCGCCGCCGCGGCGGACGTCAGCGAGCCCGAGCGGTGCACCTCGCGGAGCAGGTGGAGCCGGTGAAGATCAAGCTTTGCCATCCTCTGACTTTAGCAAAAGTGAATAGGTGTGGAATTTATCGTGATTGTGCTGAAGTCTCGACTGCCGGATCGTAGATGGGGAAGCGCAGGGATGCGCGAAGAACTGTTTGCACCACATGAAGGAGAACGCTGTGGGACTGCGAGGCCACTGGTATCGGGGCGGGACCAGCAAATGCTGGCTGTTTGGCGCGGAAGACGTCGCCCCGTACGCAGCCAACCGTGACGAGATCCGTGACCTGCTCGCCGACGCGTTCGGCGCGGCGGATGCACGGCAGCTCGACGGCGTCGGCGGCGGGACCTCCACCACGTCCAAGGCCGCCGTCGTCTGGGCCACCCCCGGAACCGACGCGGACCTGGAGTACCTGTTCGCTCAAGTGGGCATCGGTGACCGGACGGTGGAGCTGGGCTCCAACTGCGGCAACTGCGCCACCGCCATCGCCCTCTTCGCCGTGCAGACGGGCATCGTCCCCGTCGCAGACGGCCTCACCCGGGTCCGGATGCGCAACCTCAACACCGGCGCCGTGCTCAGCGGCACGGTTCCCACCCCGGGCGGCACGGTGCCGAAGTCGGGACTGGCCCGGGTTCCGGGCAGTACCGCCGTCGGCGTCCCCGTGAGCCTGTCCTTCCACGGGCCCTGGGGCCGCAGCACCGGGGCCGTCCTTCCCACCACCAACCCGGCCGACAGCATCCAAATAGGCACCCGGACCGTCACGGCCACGCTGGTGGACGCCGGCGCACCCGCGGTCCTGATCCCCGCCGGGGAGGGCGGCGTCGACCTCTCCGACATGACCGGCAACCTGTCCGAGGAGCTCGGCACGCTGGTCGCGGCCCGGGCCGCGGCGGGACTGATGATGGGCCTGCGGAAACCCGAGGACCCGCCACAAAACGCGGTGCCGAAGGTCGGCGTCGTCGCGGGCCCCGGCGATTACACCGCCGCGGACGGCACCCTGATCCCGGCGGACTCCCACGACCTGCGGGTCCGCATGCTCTCCATGCTCGCCCCGCACCCGGCCATCGGCCTCACCTCCGCGGTGGCCGTCTCCCTGGCCGCCGCCCTGCCCGGATCTGTACCGGCCGGGCTGATGCGGCCCGCCCCGGAGCTCGCCCCGCGGACCTCCCGCCTGCTGCGCATCGGCACGCCGGCCGGCGTGGTCACCACCGAAGTCGTCGCCGGGGACGACGGCTCCGTCACCGAGGTCGCGCTGCACCGCGCGGCCCGGCACCTCGCGACCGCCGATATTGACGTCGCCAGGACTTCCGGCATCTCCGCCTAGCACCCGTACCTGCTGCCCTGTCATCATGGGAGGGCCGCATTCAGCAAGGAAGTTGTTCAATGAAGATCAAATCCATCCTCGGGCATCTCTATGTCCAGGTCCTCATCGGCGTCGCCCTCGGCGTCCTGGTGGGCTCGCTCTGGCCAGACCTCGGCGCCGGACTCAAGCCCATCGGCGACGGCTTCGTCAAGCTCGTGAAGTTCATGATCGCTCCGATCGTCTTCTGCACGATCGTCGGGGGCATCACCTCCCTGACGGACACCAAGCAGGTCCGGCCCACCCTGCTCCGCTCCCTCGGCCTGTTCTACGCGCTGACGGCGGTGGCACTGGCCTTGGGCCTGGCCGCGGTGATGATCATCCAGCCCGGCGCCGGCATGCACATCGACCCGGCGCACCTGGACTCCTCGGTGGCCGCGAAGTACACCAGCCAACTGCCCAGCAGCAATCCCGTGGACTTCTTCCTGAACATCATCCCGACGACGTTCGTGGGCGCCTTCGCCGACGGTGAGGTCCTGCCCGTCCTGGTCATCGCGATGCTCTGCGGCTTCGCGTTCAGCAAGCTCGGCGCCCCCGGCCAGGTGGCACTGACCGTGGTGAACAGCTTCAACAAGATGCTC
>NZ_JBFRFD010000286.1:0-4842 GCF_052114645.1 Arthrobacter sp. 2YAF22_2 | reverse complement strand
GCCCGGAGTGGCGGGACCCGCCACGCCGGGAGCGCCCGGCGTGACGGGAGCGCCCGGCGCCCCGCTCGGCAACGACTTTGGAGGAAAAGGATGACCGGCGTGCCCATGGTTCTCGCGGAGAAGGTCTCCAAGAACTTCGGTTCCAACCGGGTGCTGCGCGGGATCAGCCTGGAGGTGGACCCGGGGGAGGTTCTTTGCATCGTGGGGCCCAGCGGCTCGGGCAAGTCGACCTTTCTGCGGTGCATCAACCACCTGGAACGCGTCGACGGCGGCCGGCTGTCGGTTAACGGCCAGCTCGTCGGCTACCGGCAAAAAGGCGACAAGCTCTACGAACTCAAGCTCAAGGAAGCCGCGTTCCAACGCCAAGACATCGGGATGGTCTTCCAACGGTTCAACCTGTTTCCGCACCTGACCGCGGTGGAGAACATCACCCTGGCTCCCATCCGGGTCAAGAAGCAGTCCAAGGCCGCCGCCACGGCCAGGGCCATGGAGCTGCTTGCACGCGTAGGCCTGGAGGACAAGGGCGACGCGTACCCAACGCGCCTTTCGGGCGGCCAACAGCAACGCGTGGCCATTGCCCGCGCCTTGGCCATGGACCCCAAACTGATGCTCTTCGACGAACCGACCAGTGCCCTGGACCCGGAGCTGGTGGGCGAAGTCCTGGACGTCATGAAGGGGCTGGCCAAGAGCGGCATGACCATGATTGTGGTGACCCACGAAATGGGCTTTGCCCGGGAGGTGGCGGACACTCTCGTGTTCATGGATGAAGGCGTGGTGGTGGAGGCCGGACCGCCGCGGCAGGTCCTCAGCGACCCGCAGCACGACCGGACCAAGGAGTTTCTCTCCAAGGTCCTCTGACGCACCGAGCCCGGGGCCGCACCGAGCCCGGGCCTACGGACTTTCCGGAGCCTGTTGTCAGTGCGCGGCGGTGGGCCTACGCTGTGCCCGACGGCCCCACTCGGGGACCGGCTCCAGGAACGTCTCGCGCTGGCATGCCCGCCACGTGGCCCGGTGCCCGCGTCCTGGACTTCACGGGACAGGAACAGGCCATGACCAAATATCTGTTTGAAGCAAACTACGTCGGCGAGGGCATCAAGGGGCTCATGCGCGAAGGCGGTACCAAGCGCCGGGACGCCCTGGTTGACGCCCTCAAATCCGTCGGCGGAACGCTGGATTGTTTCTATTACGCCTTCGGGCACACGGACGTGCTGGGCGTCTTCGATGTCCCCAGCGACGCCGACGCCGCGGCCCTCTCGCTGATGATCAACTCCACCGGCAACGTGAACGTCCGGCTGAAGCCGCTCATGTCGGCCGAAGACCTCGACGAGGCGGCGAAGAAGACGCCGACGTACCGCGCCCCCGGACAGTAAACCCCGGGCAGTAACAGCGGCCAGTTCGGCTACTGGGCGCCCTTGATCTTGCGCCAGCCGCCGGCCCGGTTGTTGGCGATGATCGCCCGGAACATCGCGCCGAGTGCTTCTTCATTCACCGCGTCGCCCTCGTAAAAGGCGACGGTCCGGGCCGTCTTGTTGCTGTGCCCAGCGGTGATGATGTGCTGCGGATCCGGGACGATGCCGCCGTCGTACAGGAAGACGTTGACGTGGTCCTTCGTCGCGAGCAGGGCGCAGATGTTGCCGTCCAGCACGAAGTAGGGCTGGACAGAGCGCTTGATGGTTTCCTCGACGGCGGGATCGGCCGCGCGCACCAAGGCCCGGACCTGCCGGCAGACGGCCTGCTGCCAGGCCGGGAGGGCATCGATGTATTGGTCCACCCGCGGATCGTCCATGCGGGCAGTATGCCTGATGCGGGCCCCCGGCGCGTCCCGTACCCGGCAGGGGACTCCCCGGTTCGGTCCCGGTGCCCGCCATAGGACAGACTGTTGCCGTGAGCAACTCTTCCCGGACCGGCCTGGCCGTCGCTGGCCTCAGCCTCGGTACCGCGCTGAACCCGCTGAACTCCTCAATGATCGCCGTCGCGCTGGTGGTGCTGCGCGCGGATTTCGAGCTCGACGTCGCGACGGTCACCTGGGTGGTCACGTCGTTTTACCTCACCTCCGCGGCCGGGCAGCCGCTGATGGGCCGGCTGGCGGACCGTTTCGGCCCGCGCCGGCTGTTCCTCTGGGGCATGGCCTTGGTGGCGGTGACCTGCGCGCTGGCACCTTTCGCGCCGAACTTCGCGCTGCTCTGCGTGGCGCGGGCGTTCATGGCGCTGGGGACGGCGACGGCGTACCCGGGCGCCGTCGTCATGGTCGCCGCGCTGGCTCGGCAGGCGAACGTGCGATCCACCCGGCCGCTGGGCCGGATCCAGATGGCGAACACCTCGGCGGCCGCCGTCGGGCCGGTGGTGGGCGGGCTGCTGGTGAGCTTGGTGGGCTGGCAGGCGCTGTTCCTGGTCAACGTCCCGCTCGCGCTGGCGGCCATCCTGATGGTGCGGCGGTTCGCCCCGGCGGACGGCGAGCGGGAGCGCGGCGAGGTGCGGGACCTCGTCCGGGACTCGGACCTGCCGGGGATCGGCGCGTTCATCGGCGCCCTGGTGCTGGTGATGATGGCGGCCCTGAATGTGCTGCCSGACTACCGGTGGTGGCTGCTTGGTGGCGGCCTCCTGCTGGCGGCGTTGTTCGCGTGGCGGGAGCTGCGSTTCARSCCGCCSTTCCTKGACCTGCGGCTGCTGGGCCGCAACCGGCCGCTGCTGCTGGTCTACCTCGGGTTCGCGCTGTTCAACGGCGTCTACTATTTCGCGTTCTTCGGCCTCCCGCAGTTGCTGCAGACCGCCGGCGGCTACGATCCCGGGATCGTGGGCCTGCTGATGCTGCCGCTGGCCGCCATCTCGGTGGTGCTGACGCCGTTCGCGGTCCGTGGCATCGACCGGTTCGGGGTGCGGCGGGTGATGATCGCCGGCGTCGTCTTGCTGGTGGTGGCGTCGGGGACGATGTGGCTGCTGACCGCGTCGCTGGCCGTTCCGCTGGTGCTGGCCATGACGGCGCTGCTGGGGGTGCCGTATTGCGTGGTCAGCATCGCCTCCAGCCAGGGCATGTACCTGTCCACCCGGCTGGAGGAGCGCGGRGTGGCCGCCGGGATCTTCCAGACCTGCCGGTACCTGGGCGCGATCACGGCCACCGTGCTGATCGGCATCTTCTACGGCACCGGGGTCAGCCAGGCGAACTGGGGGCTGATGGTGTTCGTCATGCTGGGGTTGGGCGCCGTGGTGTTTGTGGTGTCGCTGGCGTGGCGGGAGCAGCGGCCGGCGTAGAACGACGACGGCGGCCGGCGTAGGCGGTCCTAGCCCTGGGCGTCCCGCTCGAGGGCCTCGTCGTGCCGGGCGTGGGCGCGGCGGAGGAGGTCCATGAAGTCGGTTTCGTTGCGGATCAGGCGCCGGTACTTTTCCGGCAGGGACCGCAGGTATGCTTCCTCGTCGGTCATCCTGGTGAAGATCCGGGCACGTTCGCTGAGGTCCGTCTCGTAGTCGAGGTCCAGGTAGTCCGTGGCGTGCCGTTTGGCGCCGGAAATCATGGTCTTCGCCTTGCCCTTGGGGCTGAGGACGGAGAACACCACGGTAACCAGCAGGACRCCGAGGATCACGCCCAGGGACAGCCCGGTGCTGATCTCGATGACGCTCACGGGCTCGCCGCCGTTGATGAACGGCAGGTTGTTTTCGTGGATGGCGTGCAGGACCAGTTTGACGCCGATGAAGCCGAGGATGACCGCCAGGCCGTAGGACAGGTAGACCAGGCGGTCCAGGAGCTCGTCGATCAGGAAGAACAGCTGCCGCAGCCCCATCAGGGAGAAGGCGGTGGCGGTGAAGACCACATACACGTTCTGCGTCAGGCCGAAGATGGCGGGGATCGAGTCCAGCGCGAAGAGGACGTCCGAACCGCCGATGGCCACCATGACCAGCAGCATCGGCGTCAGCACGCGTTTGCCGTCGCGGCGGGTGAAGAGCTTGTCGCCGTCGTAGTGTTCCGACGCCGGCAGGAACCGTTTGGCGAGGCGGACCACCGCGCCGCCTTCGGCGGCGTCGTCGCTGGGTTTGAGGAGGTTGCCGGCGGTGATCAGCAGAATCAGGCCGAAGATGTAGAACACCCAGGCGAAGCTGGTGATCAGGGCGCCGCCGAGGAAGATCAGGCCGGTGCGGGCGACCAGCGAGACGGTGATGCCGAAGAGGAGCACCTTTTGCTGGTCCGCGCGGGGCACCCGGAAACTGGTCATGATGATCAGGAACACGAAGAGGTTGTCCACGGACAGCGCCTTCTCCGTGACGTAGCCGGCGAAGTATTCGGTGCCCAGCTGGGGGCCGCCGAGGACGAACGCGCCCAGGCCGAACAGCAGCGCGAGGCCCACGTAGATGGCGGACCAGGTGGCAGATTCCCTGAGTTTGGGGGAGTGGGCCTTGCGCACGTGGAAGAGGTAGTCGAAGGCCAGGAGCGCCAGGATGGCGGCGACGGTCAGGATCCAGACGTGGGTGGGAACTTGCATGGTGCGTGTACCCGGTGCCGCTTAGCCGGTGTGGCCGGGTGGCTGTTCCCGGGCGAGGGCCATGACCCAGTCCGGGGTCACCTTGCCCAGCCGGCGGTCGGTGACTTCGCGGAGCTGGGCGGCCGCCACCTGCATGGCGCGGTCATCCTCGTCGAAGGCATCTTCCGCTTGTTCGGCTTTGGCCTGGGCGGCCTGGGCGGCCTGCGCTTCTGCCCGGACGGGCCGCGGGGTCCCGGCGTGGGCGCCGTGCGTGACCGGGCGACTTGCGGTGCTCATCGTCGTGGCTCCTTCGGCGTCGCCGGTCTCGCGGATTTCTTCATTGTCGCGCGGCGCGGGAGGGCCGTCCATCCCGGCGCCGGACGGCGTGGGC
>NZ_JBFRFD010000285.1:0-4846 GCF_052114645.1 Arthrobacter sp. 2YAF22_2 | reverse complement strand
CGTCAGGGGTGAGGACTTCATCCGGGCCGAGAGTTTCAGGAATGCCACGATCGAGCCGGTGAAGGTCACCGCACCGATGAACACGCCGATGAAGACCTCGGCGTGGTGGACGGCCATCAGGTCAGCGGACAGGGCCGGGACCTCGAGGTGCCCGTTCCAGCCCACCAGCACCGCGGCGAGGCCAACGAAGCTGTGCAGCAGCGCAATCAGCTCCGGCATGCCGGTCATTTCCACGACGCGGGCACGCCAGAGCCCGATGGCTCCGCCGACCAGGACCGCACCTGCGAGCAGGGCCAGCCCGGTCAGGCCGTGGCCGGTGCCCCAGGCGCCCTGCAGGGTCAGCCAGATGGTCGCGGCGAGGGCGATGACCATGCCGGTGATGCCGTAGGTGACCCCGGACCGGGCTTTCTCATGCCTGCTCAAACCGGCAAGGCTGAGGATGAACAGCAGGGCCGCGACGATGTAGGCCGCCCCCGCGATGGATTCTGCGGTCAACGGACCGGAGACGTTTTCAGACACGGTAAAGCTCCTCGATACGATTCGGGCTGCTGCTTCGGGTACCTCGCTCATGAACGTGTCTTCTCACCGCGGGAGAACATCGCGAGCATCCGCCGGGTCACAGCGAACCCGCCGAAGATGTTAATGCTGGCCAGCAGCACCGAGACCGCGGCCAGGACCTGCATCACGGGATTCTCGGAAGTGACCTGCAGCAGCGCACCGACGACGATGATCCCGGAGATGGCGTTGGTGACAGACATCAGCGGGGTGTGGAGGGCGTGGTGGACTTTGCCGATGACGTAGAAACCGACCACGATCGAGAGCATGAGCACCGTGAAGTGCTGCGGCAGCGGCGCCGGGGCCACCGCGTTGATCCAGAACAAGACTGCGATGCCCGTGGCAAAGATCCCGGCCTTAACTGCGGCGCTGAGGCCTTGCTTCTTCTTTGGCGCAGTGCTTTCGACCGCCGTCCCGGTTTCCGTCTTCCCTACCGGTGCAGCGGAGACCTGGACCGGGGGTGGCGGCCAGGTCTTCTCTCCGTCCCGGACCACCGTCACCGAGCGCTGCACCACGTCATCAAAGTCGATCCGCAGGACCCCGTCCTTGTCCTTGGTCAGGAGCTTGAGCAGGTTCAGCATATTCGTCCAGTACAGCTGGGACGCCTGGGCCGGCAACCGGGCCGGAAGGTCCGTGTAACCCAGGATCACCACACCGTTATCGGTCACCACGCGTTCCCCGGCGACCGAGCCTTCCACGTTCCCGCCCTGCCCTGCGGCCATGTCAACGATCACGCTGCCGGCCCTCATACCTGCCACGTCCTCGGCCGTGAGCAGCTTCGGCGCCGGACGCCCCGGGATCAGGGCGGTGGTGATGATGATGTCCACGTCCCGTGCCTGCTCCGTGTACATTTCCGCCGCCCGAGCGTTGTATGCCTCGGACGTGGCCTTCGCGTAGCCGTCCGAGGACTGCATCTGYTCGGCGACCTCAACCTTGAGGTAGGTCCCGCCGATGGACTTCACCTGGTCGGCCACCTCGGGCCGCGGGTCCGTGGCACGCACGATCGCGCCGAGGCTGCTCGCCGCCCCGATCGCCGCCAGACCCGCCACGCCGGCACCGGCGACCAGGACCTTCGCCGGCGGGACCTTGCCCGCGGCAGTCACCTGGCCCGTGAAAAACCTGCCGAATTCATGCGCAGCCTCAATCACGGCCCGGTAGCCGGCAATGTTCGCCATCGAGCTGAGCACATCCATCGACTGCGCCCGCGAAATGCGCGGCACCGCATCCAGGGCAAGGGCGGTGATCGGACGCGCAGCCAGCGCCTCCACCAGCTCCGGACGCAGCCCCGGGCTCAACGACCCGATCAGCGTCGCCCCGTCAGCCAGACGTCCAATCTCCTCCTCCGTGGGCGGGTTAACCCGCAGCACCACCTCACTGCCCCACGCATCATCGGCCCCAACAATAACGGCACCCGCCTCGGCATACGCCTCATCACGAAACGACGCAGACTCCCCCGCACCCTTCTCAACCACAACCTCGTAGCCCAACCCCAACAATTGCTTCACAGTCGTGGGCGTCGCTGCCACCCTTGTTTCGTGGCCTAATTCGGCCACGATCCCAATTCGTGTCATTTTGCTCGTCCTCCTAGTAGCGTGCGTGGCCTGATCGTATGTCTGTCTGTCTGCGGAATGTGCCCCAGCTTTCTATCGTTACGCCCGGCGGGACGTCGCCCGTGAGACACACCTCGTAGCGGCCAAGGGCCAGCCGCGTGACCGAGATACCGGCCTGCCTGAGGATGGCTGCGGGCTTCAAGAGATCGACAGCCCTGTCCAAGGCGGCATCCAATTCTCTTCGAGCGTGAATGGTAACGACGAGACAATCTGTCTCTGCATGCATATTTAGGGATCCTCAATCTCGTTGCGGCTTTCACCGCCCTGCCTTGTCGGCTGTCCGTTATGGTTGATCGGGAAAGCTTTACGATTTCAGGACCGCGCTCCCACCGATGGGCCTATTTGCTGTCAGCGTCGCGCACGCTCAACCCGGCTTCGAGCGCTGGCTCTAGGCGAATACCTTCAGCGTCAAGGCTGAGTGTTTGTGGAGCAAGACAGTCGAATCGGTCGGGCTTCGCCACTCCCCTGTGCACGAAGTCAGTGACCAGCTTTCGCATGGCGACGGTTACCCGCGCCGATTCTGACATCGAAGCGCCTTCGAGCATTGGGGCATCGTGCCATTGGGCGGTGTCGCCGAAGATGAACGGCAAAACGAAGCAGTGTGGCGCGTAGGCTGCCTCGAGCTTGCTGCGGTGATCCAGCCGGACGACTTGCGCGGGGACGGGTGCGTGGGCTGCGATCTCAAGTGCGGGTATGCGAAAGTGCGCCAACGTGGCCGCGCGCACTATTCGTAAGTAGGCGTCAGGATCATCGCCACAGCTTTCGAGACGGGCCGCCGCTGCTGCGGGATCGGTAAAGGTCCGATCGATGAACCGGTCCACGTCTGCCTTCGAGTAATCCGCGCGCGGCTGGCTACGAAGGAAGCCGGCAGACTCCTCGGCTGTCGTAATGAGAAGGACAGCGTCGGTATGGATTCTCTGGGCGGAGGAAGCGTAACGTGCCAGGTCGCTCGGCGTTTCCTGTGATTCAGCGGGCATGTAGGGAAAAGCCTGGAGGCCGGCCCGGGCGCTTCCCTGCGCTGCAAGTAGCGCCCCGACCGGCGCGCTCAGCAGAGCCGTCTCTGAGCCCACGGCGTCGATGATCGCCGCCCGATGCCGAAGCCAGATGTCCACGGGCAGCGGCGCCAACCGAGGCATGCTGATCAGCAGCGTCCGCGCGGCCAAACCGCGCATGCGGGGGTCGGTACTGAGCGCGTAGGCGTACCACGCCCCCGCAGAATCTCCCGCGATCGTTATGCTCCCGGGATCCCCGCCAAAGGCGCTGATGTTCTCCCGCACCCACTCCAAAGCGGCCTGGAGATCGCGGACGGGCTTGGTCGACTCTGCCGGGTCCCCGATCGGACCGAAGTGCCCCGACACGCCGAGCCGGTAGTTCACCGTGACGAGGACGATGCGCGCGTCACGCACGAAGGTTGTCGACTCGTACCACCGGCTTTCGCCCGAGCCGGTCGTGAAGCCGCCGCCGGGAATGAAGAACACGACGGGAAGCCCGTCGGCACCCGCCGGCGCCTGGACCCGAAGCGTGAACGCATCTTCCTGCTGCACAAGCTCACTGAGGGCGGGCCCCAGCAGGTTGTCGAGCACACCCGGCGTCTGTGGGAAGGCTATCGGCGGCGTCTGTACTTCGCCTGACGAAATCGCGTCGATCTCACCGAACCGGGGATCAGTCCTCGGAGTCCCGTAGCGCACTCCCCGCGCGTCGATCACTCCTGCGTGAAGATGGGCGCGCACGGCCCACCGCGGGGTAGGAATCACGAGCATGGTGTTCACGGAATAAACTCGTGATCGCCCTCGCTGACCGCCTCGGTAATCTGCCAATACTCCACGTTCGTATAGGGCCAGACTTGCGAAACACGGCCGTGCGCGTTCTGATACCACGTGTGCACATACGGCTGCCCCCACGCCATCCGGCGGTTGCCAGCGTCGATCCAGTCAACAAAGCGGTCCAAGGCCGCGGGCCTCACGTCGATGGCGGCGGCACCCCTGTGCAGGATCTCGTAAACAGACTTGAGGGAGAACTCGACGGCACGTTCAATCATGAAGTGCAGGCTCCCGGCGACGACACCTCCGACGTTAGGGCCGTAGATGAGGAAGAAGTTGGGGAAGCCGGGCACCGTGATGCCGTTGTATGCGCGCGCGTCGCCCTTCCAGAAGTCGTGAATCTCCACACCGTCGCGACCGATGACCTCCACCTCATCGAGGTAATCCGACGGCTTGAAGCCGGTCGCGAAGACGACGATGTCGACTTCATGCTCAACGCCATGACCGTCGACTATGCCGCGCTCGGTGAATCGATCGATACCCGCTGTCACAACTGTCGTGTGCGGGGATTTGAGGGCGGCGGCCCACACCCCGTTGTCACGGAGCATCCGCTTTGCGCCCGGAGGGTAGTTGGGAACGGCATGAGCCAGTAGGTCCGGGCGTTCCGCGAATTGAGCTGCGAGGAGCCCGGTCAGCACGTCGCGGACCTCTTGGTTCTTGCGGGAGACGCTCAGTGGTGCTCCCTCCCAGCCTTCCTCTGCCGTCACGGTGTGCAAGCGGCCGGGGATGCCCTGAACCGTCGCCCATAGGCGGTTCCACTGTGCATAGTGCGGGACCTTGCGTCGCAGCCAGGTGAAGGCGTCGGTGACGCGGTCGTGATAGTTCGGTGCCGGCAGCATCCAGGGTGCGGTGCGCTGGAAC
>NZ_JBFRFD010000284.1:0-4858 GCF_052114645.1 Arthrobacter sp. 2YAF22_2 | reverse complement strand
ACCTTCCTCGCCCGGCTGGAACATCAGGACGACGTCGCCGGCCAGCCGGTGCCGCTGTTCGGCCAGCAGCGTCGCGGCACCGGCGAGCATGGAGGTGTGCAGGTCGTGGCCGCAGGCGTGCATGGCGCCGTCGACGGTGGACGTGTACTCCACGCCGGTCTTCTCCTGTACCGGCAGGGCATCCATGTCGGCACGCAGCAGAACGGCGGGGCGGGTGTTCGCGCCGGTTCCGGGCGCCTGGCCGCGCAACACCGCAGTGATCGACGTCGTCTCGGTGCCCAGGGTGATCTCGTAGCCGAGCCCGTCGAGTTCCTTGAGTACCTTCTCCTGCGTGCGGGGCAGCATCAGGCCGATCTCCGGTTCCCGGTGCAGTTCGTGGCGGAACCGGGCAAGGTCCGCCTGCAGTTCGCGGACGTCTTCTGTGATGGGCACGTGTACTCCTGGGTTTGTGTGTGGCGCGGGCTGGGCCCGGCTAGGACTTCCTGCGTCTATTCTGGAGTGACCTGAACCACAGTCTGGGAAACCCCTCACAAAATGCATCCAAGGGCCCCTGATGCAGGTTTCGTGCAAAACGACGGGAAGAACAATGGAACTCAGCGAGGATGAGCTTGCGCTGATCAATGTGCTGCAGATTGCCCCGCGCCTGAGCTGGGCGGACGCTGCGGAGGTGCTGGGCGTGCACGCCACCACGCTCGCTGCCCGCTGGGAGCGGCTGCGGGCCGCGGGCATTTCCTGGGTCACCGCCCACCTGATCGGCGACCCCCATCAGATGTGCCTGGCGTTCGTCGCGGTGGATTGCGAGATGCACCGGCGCGAGGAAGTGACCGCCCGGCTTGCCGGGATGCCCGAAATCATCACCGTGGAGGAAGCGGCCAGCCACCGGGACCTGATGCTGACCGTCATCACGGCCTCGCTGGATGATTTCAGCGAGCGGGTGATCTCGCGGCTGAAGGAGATCGACGGCCTGCTCAAATACGAAACCGCGTTGTGCACGCGGCTGCACGCAAGCGGCGGTGCCTGGCGGCTCAACGTGCTGAGCCGCGCGCAGCAGGCGGCCGTGCGGGCACTGGCCGGACCCGAGGCCACCGGAGTGGCCCAGGCCGCCGCCAGGCACGACCTGCCGGCCAGCCACCTGGCGTTGCTGCCGTTCCTGGCCCGCGACGGGCGGGCCACGGCGGCGGACATTGCCCGCGGACTGGGCAGGCATCCGGCCACCGTCCAGCGGCAGCTCAACCGCGTGCTCGCGAGCGGAATCCTGTCTTTCCGCTGCGAGGTTGCCCAGCGGTATTCGGCCTTTCCCGTGACCTGCCAATGGTTCGTTAACGTCCCCGCCGGCCGGCACGAGTCAGCAGCCGCCGAGCTGAAGACGATGCGGAACGTCCGGCTTAGCGCGTCCACCACCGGTCCGACCAATTTCGTCATCATCATGTGGCTGCAGTCCCTGGCGGACGTCATGACCATCGAGCTGGCGCTGCAGCAGAAGGTGCCGGGGATCGTCCTGGTGGAAAGCGTTGTCATGCTGACCACCGTCAAGCGCGTGGGCTGGATGCTGAACCCGGACTCAAGGGCGAGCGGCGCCGTCGTGGTCCCGGCCCAGAGCCTCGAAGCGGCTGGCTGAGTGCCCGTGCCCCACGCAGAGTCGGCCGCTGAGCCAGAGCCCGGCCAGGAACCCGCCCCGGCGGCGGGCGGCATCTTCCACCGCGACTACCTGCTGGTGACCCTGGGCGCCTGTGCGCTGGTGTTCCTCGTTAGAATCGCTGGCGGTCACCACCATCATGCCGTTGGTCAGCCGGGAACTGAATGGTGCTGCCCTCTACGCCCTCGCGTTCGCCGGACCGCTCGCAACTGGCGTCATCGGCATGGTGGCGGCGGGCAACCGCTCGGACCGACGCGGCCCGGTGGGGCCCCTCTACGCGTCCGTGGCGGTGTTTGCCCTGGGTCTGCTGATCGCCGGAACGGCGGGGGCGATGCCGACCCTGGTGGCCGGCCGGCTGGTTCAGGGACTGGGGGGCGGGGCGATGACGGTGGCGCTCTACGTTGTGCTCGCCCGGGTCTATCCGCCCGTGCTGCATCCGAAGATCTTCGCCGCTTTTTCCGCCGCCTGGGTGATTCCCTCCTTGGTGGGTCCCTTCGCTGCCGGTCTTGTGGCACAGCTGGCCAGCTGGCATTGGGTGTTCCTCGGCGTCGTGGGACTGGTGTTGCCGGCCCTGCTGATGATCGCGCCGGCACTGCGCGGACTGCGCGGCGCTTCGCGCGGCGCTTCGCCCCGCGGCTCGAAGGAACCCCCGAAGGAACCCGGGCCGGGGGAACCGGGGGAGCCGCGGGAGGCGCGGGAAGGGCCCGCGGCCGGGGCCGGCCGGTCGCCGGGCTACGGCCGGCTGGCCTGGGCTGCGCTCGCGGCGCTCGCCGTGCTCGGCCTGAATCTCTCCGACCGGCTTCCGACCGCGGGCGGAATCGCGGCCGTAGCAGCCGTCACTGTCGCCCTCATCGCCGTCCGACCGCTGGTGCCCCGCGGAACCCTGACCGCCCGGCGCGGCCTCCCCAGTGTCATCCTGACCCGCGGCTTGGCTTCGGCCGCATTCTTTGGCGCCGAGGTCTACCTGCCGTATCTCCTGGTGGAACGCTACGTTTTCTCGCCCACCTTCGCCGGCCTGACCCTCACCGGCGGCGCCGTCGCCTGGGCTGCCGGTTCCGCGGTCCAGGGCCGGCTTGGGAACCGCCTGGATCACCGCCGCGCGGTCCGAATCGGAGCGGCCCTGGTGCTTGGCGCTATTGTCCTGGTGCTGGTGACCACGGTCCTTCACTGGCCCGCCGCCGTCGTGATCGCCGCCTGGGTCTTCGCCGGCGGTGGCATGGGGCTGATGTATGCGCGCCTGAGCGTGATGACCCTGGCCCTGTCCAACAAGCACAACGAGGGCTTCAACAGCTCGGCGATGTCCATCTCCGATTCCCTCGGCGGAGCCCTGGCACTCGCCGGCACGGGGCTCGTGTTCGCGGCCTTCACGGCCACGACGACGGCGGCCGGCGCCGGCGTCGCGCCCTTTGCGGGGGTGTTCGCGCTCACCGCCGTGATCGGCGTCGGGAGCGTGGCGGTCGCGTCCCGGGTGTCGCGGTCGGGTGGGCCGGAAACGAGAGGGCGCCCGCAGATGATAGACTGAGGGAACTTGATGTGCAGTGATGCCCACTTTGGATTCGAATGATCAGCTTTTAGTTGATCAGCCGGATCCCTGCAGGACTCCCCGGAGTCCGGACGCAGCCGGTGGGCTTTATTCATGTGAGAGGCACATCCTGCGTCGATGAACGCGTTCTATTTGGTCCCGGCCGCCCGCAAAATGTTGCGGAAAGCCCGGTTGATCACCTGACTTTTCTTCGGCGAACCCCTGGGCCAACCGGCACCGGGGGCCGATATCCGCACGGATACCGCCTGAAAGACCTTTGAGACACATGACTACTTTTGCTGCCCTCGGCACGCCCAAGGCCCTCGCCGACACCCTCACCGCCCAGGGGATCCTCGAACCGTTCCCCATCCAGGTCAAGACCCTGCCGGACACCCTGGCCGGACGCGACGTCCTGGGCCGCGGCCGCACCGGCTCCGGCAAGACCATCGCTTTCGCCATCCCGCTTGTAGCACGACTCGCTGAGCGGGAAGCCAAGCACTTCCGCAAGCCCGGCCGCCCGATGGGCCTGGTCCTGGCACCGACCCGTGAGCTGGCCACCCAGCTGAACGCCACTATCGAACCGATGGCCACGGCCATGGGCCTGAACACGACCGTTATTTATGGCGGCATTTCCCAGGCCCGCCAGGAAAAGGCGCTGCGCGCCGGCGTCGACATCGTCATCGCCTGCCCGGGCCGCCTCGAGGACCTGATCCGCCAGCGCATCCTGACCCTCGAAGGCGTCGAGATCACCGTCCTGGACGAGGCCGACCACATGGCCGACCTCGGCTTCCTCCCCGTGGTCAAGAAGCTCATGGACATGACCCCCAGCCAGGGCCAGCGCATGCTGTTCTCCGCCACACTGGACAACGGCGTGGACAAGATCGTCCAGCGCTACCTGTCCAACCCGCTCACGCACGCCGTGGACGAATCCCAGGCCGCGGTGACCACCATGGAACACCACGTCCTCGTCGTCAACGACCAGACAGTCAAGAAGCAGCTGATCGTTGAGCTTGCCTCCGGCGCCGGCCGCCGGGTGCTCTTCCTGCGCACCAAGCACCACGCCCGCAAGCTGGCCAAGACCCTGACCGACGCCGGCATCCCCGCCGTCGACCTGCACGGCAACCTGTCGCAGAACGCCCGTGACCGCAACCTCGCCGAGTTCGCCTCCGGCGAGGTCCGCGTCCTGGTCGCCACCGACGTCGCCGCCCGCGGCGTCCACGTCGACGACGTCGAACTGGTCATCCACGTGGATCCGCCCACGGAGCACAAGGCTTACCTGCACCGCTCGGGCCGTACCGCCCGCGCCGGTTCCGACGGCACTGTGGTCACGCTGACCTTGCCGGAGCAGCAGTCCGACGTGAAGAAGCTGATGAAGGCCGCCGGCGTCGACGTCAACTTCGAGCGCGTCACCGCCAACTCGCCGCTGGTCGCCGAACTGGTGGGCGAGATGGCCGACAAGATCGATCCGCGCACCCGCGCCGCGCTGCTCGCCGCCAAAGCCAATCAGGGCGGCGGCAGCTCCACCGGTGCCAACGCCGAGCGCAAGCGCGCCCGTCGCCAGGCTGCACCCACCGCGGGTGGCCGTGGCGGCCGTGGCGGCCGCGGACGTGTCGGAGCGGAGGCTCCCCGCACCGATCTTCCCCGTGCGGAGCGTCGCGCCGTGGCCTACGAAGGCCAGGCCGCTGCCCGCAACGCCGCCG
>NZ_JBFRFD010000283.1:0-4869 GCF_052114645.1 Arthrobacter sp. 2YAF22_2 | reverse complement strand
CGGCGTTCGGTGGCGGCGGCGCGCTCCAGCGACGTCGCCCGGTTGCCGATGGCGGTGAGCTGTTCCTCCGCGCTGCGCAACGCCAGGCGGGCCTCCATCTCGGCCGAGCGCGCGGCCGACGCCGCCAGCGCGAGGGCGTCGCGGTGCTCGGGCGAGGGCTCTTCCTCCGCGGGGGCCTCCTGGGCGGCGGCCAGCCTGGCCGCCACGGTTGCCAGCGCTTCCTGCTCCCTCTGGATGCTGGCCTCCGCCCGGGCCAGCGACGCGGCGAGGCGTTCGCTCTCCCCGACGGCGCTGCGCAGCACCGAGTTCAGATGGCCGAGGCGTTCGGCCACAGCGGCGAGCCGCGCGTCCGAGTCGTGCAGTTTTTCGAGGGCGGCGTCCGCCCTCCCCTGTGCGGCTGCGCGGCGGGATTCCGCGGCGGACAGTGCGAAGCGGTTCCGTTCCAGATCGGCTCCCACGCCGGCGAGGCGTGCAGCTGCGTCGTCGACGGCGGCCTGGACTTCCAGCAGCGACGGCGCCGTGGCGGAGCCGCCACTAACCGTGAGGGCGGTGAACACATCGCCGGCGCGGGTCACCGCAATCAGGTCCGGCCGGTCGGCGATCAGCCGTGCGGCGGCGTCAAGGTCCTCGACGACGGCGGTGCCGGCCAGCAGCCGGGCCAGCAGCCGCGGAAGCGGGACGCCGGCACCAGAGGCTCCGGCCGGCGTTACCAGCGCGGCGGCCCAGCTCGCGCCTGCCGGAAGCGCGCCGGGAAACGGGTCCGCGCCCGGCGTGTCGGGCGCCCTGTCAGATTCCGCGGCGCCGGCCAGCAAAAGCGCGGCGCGGCCGGCGTCGTCGTCCTTGAGGAGCTGCACCGCGGCCGCGGCGGAGACGGCGTCGCGGACCACGACGGCGTCCGAACAGCTGCCCAGCGCGGCAGCGATGGCGGCCTCGTAGCCGGCCTCAACGGCCAACATCCCCGCGAGGGCGCCGAGGACGCCGGGCAGTCCGGCGGCCAGGACGCGTTCCGAGCCGTCCTTGCGGTTGAGGCCCAGCTGCAGGGCGTCGCGCCGGGCCACGAGGGCGCCGCGCTCCCGCTCGGCGTCGCGTTCCGCGGCCTTGAGGGCCTCGATTTCCGCTGCCACGGCGTCCAGGGCCCCGCTTGCGGCTTCGTATTCGGCGTCGAGGGTTTCCTCGCCGTCCTCGACGCCTGCGACCTGCGACTCGAGCGCGGTGAATTCGCTTTGGGCGTGCCGGCGGCGTTCCTCGCCGGCCTTTTGCGACTCGCGCAGCCTTCCGAGCTCGGCCTGGGCGGATTCGACCCGCGACCGCGCAGCACCGACCTGGCCGGCCAGCCGGGCGAGGCCCTCGCGCCGGTCCGCTGCGGCGCGGAGCAGGGTGGCGAGGCGTTTGTCCTCGGCGGCGGCCGCGCTTTCGGCTTCCTGTTTGGCGGCGGAGGCTGCGTCCAGGGCGGCGCGCTGCTCCACGATCTGGGCTTCCAGCCCGGCCTGCTCGGCGCGGACCCGGGCAGCCTGCCGTTCGAGCTGTTCGGGGTCGCGTCCGGGGTCGGGGGCCGCGTCCGCCGCGCCCAACAGGCGACGCCGTTCCTCGGCGAGCGAGCCGAGCGAGCGCAGCCGTTCCCGCCCGGAGGAGAGCTGGTACCAGTTGTCCCGGGCGGCGTTGAGCTTCGGGGTGGCCTCGGCGGCGAGCTGCTCCAAGCCGGCCTGGCGCCGGCGCCCGCTGTCCAGTTCCCGTTCGACGACGGCGCGCCGTGCCTTCAGCGCGGTCTCATCCGCGACGTCCTGCTCCAGGACCGACTGCAGCTGGACCAGGTCATCGGCCAGCAGCCGGGAGCGCGCGTCACGCACCTCGAACTGGACGGTCTGGGCACGGCGGGCGACTTCCGCCTGCTTGCCCAGCGGGGTGAGCTGGCGGCGGATCTCACCGGTGAGATCGCTGAGCCGGGCCAGGTTGGCCTGCATGGCTTCGAGTTTGCGGACCGTCTTTTCCTTGCGGCGGCGGTGTTTGAGGATGCCGGCCGCCTCCTCGATGAAGCCGCGCCGGTCCTCCGGGGTGGCATGCAGGACCTTGTCCAGCTGCCCCTGCCCGACGATCACGTGCATCTCCCGGCCCAGGCCGGAGTCGGAGAGCAGTTCCTGGATGTCCAGTAGCCGGCAGCTTGCCCCGTTGATGGCGTATTCGGAGCCGCCGGTGCGGAACAGCGTGCGGGAAATGGTTACTTCGCTGTAGTCGATGGGCAGCGCGCCGTCGCTGTTATCGATGGTCAGCGAGACGTGCGCCCGGCCCAGTGGCGGACGGCCGGAGGTGCCGGCGAAGATGACGTCTTCCATCTTGCCGCCGCGCAGGGTCTTGGCGCCCTGCTCGCCCATCACCCAGGACAGCGCGTCCACCACATTTGACTTGCCCGAGCCGTTGGGCCCCACCACGGCGGTGACGCCGGGTTCGAATTCGAAAGTCGTCGCCGAGGCGAACGACTTGAACCCGCGGACGGTCAGGCTTTTCAGGTGCACTGTGTTTCGGGTCTCCTGCTTGGTGCGGTCTGCGGGTGTTCTGCCGCTGGTCTGGACGGCCCCGGGTACCTACAATCTACTGCGGAGCTGTGACAATTCCGCGCAAAACCCGCGAGAACCCGCGGCCGGGGCGGCGGGCGCGTGCGGGAACCGGCCTGAAGCGGGCATAGTTAAGCACTTGGGCTTGTGCTTAAAGGGTGTGGTCAACCGCCGGAGCGCAGGACAGATACGAACAGAGGCTTGATTTGATAGGGAATGCAACATTCCGGCACCGTAATACCGCGTTGCTTTCGGTGAGCAGCGTCGAAGCACCGAAAATCGTCAGTTCCGCGGACTTCGACCGCACGCTGGCGCCGACCCTGCAGCGGTTGAAGTTCCCCCCCAAACTCCTCGAACGGGTCGCCGGCATCACGCACCGCCGCTGGTGGGCCCCCGGGACGTCGTTCGACGACGCCGCCATTGAGGCGGGCGCGAAAGCCCTGGCCGAGTCCGGCGTCGAAGCATCCGAGGTTGGCCTGCTGATCAACACCTCCGTCACGCGGCGCAGCCTTGAGCCGTCCGTCGCGGTGAAGATCCACCACGGGCTGAGCCTGCCGTCGTCGGCCATGAACTTCGACCTGGCCAACGCGTGCTTGGGCTTCGTCAACGGCATGACCCTGGCCGCCAACATGATCGACTCCGGCCAGATCAAGTACGCGGTGATCGTCAACGGCGAGGACGCCCAGGCCACCCAGGAGGCCACCCTGGCCCGGCTGCAGCGGCCCGAAACGACCCGCGAGGACTTCAGCCGCGAGTTCGCCACGCTCACCCTGGGCTCCGGAGCCGCCGCCGCCGTCCTCGGCCCCGCGGACGAACACCCCGGGGCGCACCGGATCGTCGGCGGAGTGATGCGCGCCGGCACCGAGCACCATGAACTGTGCGTTGGCGGCATCGACGGTATGACCACCGACACCAAGGGCCTGCTCGACGGCGGCCTCCGGCTGGTCGTGGAGGCCTGGCACGAGGCGAAACCGGAGTGGGACTGGGCCTCCATGGACCGGTACGTCACGCACCAGGTGAGCAACGCCTACACGCAGGCGATCATCGACGCGATCGACCTGGACCCGGCCAAGGTGCCGATCACCTTCCCGCATTGGGGCAACGTGGGCCCGGCGTCCCTCCCCATGACCCTGGCTGCGGAAGCGCAGACCCTCGTCACCGGCGACCGCGTGCTGTGCATGGGCGTCGGTTCCGGCCTGAACACCGCCATGGTGGAAATCGCATGGTAGAGGCCGACTGGCCCGGCGTCGACCCGGAATGGTCACGCGAAATCGATGTCCCCTCCAGTTCCGCCGCGGATGAGCCCGGCACGACGCGCCGCTGGCACCTGCTTGACAACGGCGCCCAACTCTCACGCCGGGGCCTGGTCCCGGCCGGCACCCTGTTGTGCGTGCACGGCAACCCGACCTGGTCCTACCTGTGGCGGACCCTGCTGGCCGCCGGAACCGATCCGGCCCGGCCGTGGCGGGTGGTGGCAGTGGACCAGCTGGACATGGGCTTCTCCGAGCGCACCGGGACGTTCCGGCGACTGGCGGACCGGATCAACGACCTGGGAGACCTCACCGCCGCGCTCGGGCTGGCCGGGCCCGTGGTCACCGTCGGCCACGACTGGGGCGGCGTTATCAGCCTCGGCTGGGCCGTGGCACACCCCCGGCAGCTCGCCGGCGTGGTGCTGACCAACACCGCTGTGCACCAGCCCGCCGGCTCGCCCATCCCGCCGGCTCTGCGGCTTGCCCTGCACCCTGCCGTGCACCCTTGGGGAACGACGACGTCGGACACTTTCCTGCGGGTGACGCATGCGCTGGCSCACCCGCCGCTGTCCCCGGCTGTCCGCACCGCTTTCATGGCCCCTTACCGGGGCGCCGGCCGCCGCGCCGGAGTGGGGAATTTTGTCGCGGACATCCCGGCCGACCCGTCCCATCCCAGCTTCCCGGCGCTGAGCAGGGTCGCCGAAGGGCTGCGCGGGCTGAGCGTCCCGGCCCTGATGCTTTGGGGCCCGCGGGACCCGATCTTCTCCGACCGGTACCTCAAGGACCTCATCGGCCGCCTGCCGCACGCGCACGTGCACCGCTTCGAGGGTGCCGGCCACCTGGTCGCCGAAGACCGGGACATCGCTGCGCCCGTGTTCGAATGGCTCGCCGGGCACGACCCGGCCAGCGGAACGGCTGCCGCCCCGACCGCCGCCGGCGCCCCGCAGCCGGACACGGCCGCCGAAGCCGCGCGGCCGGGCACCGAGCCCCTCTGGGCCCCGCTTACCGAGCTGGCGTCCGGCGCGGCCGGCGGCGACACCGCCGTCGCGGAAATGGCAGCGGACGGCAGC
>NZ_JBFRFD010000282.1:0-4881 GCF_052114645.1 Arthrobacter sp. 2YAF22_2 | reverse complement strand
GGACAGCCACGCGACGCCCTCGACGTCGAGGTGGTTGGTCGGCTCGTCGAGCATGATCACGTCGTGGTCTTCGATCAGCAGCTTGGCCAGCGCGACGCGTCGCTTTTGGCCGCCGGAGAGCGCATGCACGTTGGCGTGCCAGTCGACGTCGGACACCAGTCCGCCCATGACTTCACGGATCTTCGGATTGCGGGCCCATTCGTAGTCGGCCTGGTCCCCGACGATGGCGGCGCCGACGGTGAGGTCGCCGTCCAGGACGTCGCTCTGGTCCAGGTAGCCGATGTTGACCTCGCTGCGCTTCGTCACCCGGCCCGAGTCCGGGGTGGAGCGCATGGCCAGCAGGCGCATCAGCGTGGATTTGCCGTCGCCGTTGCGGCCCACCATGCCGATCCGGTCGCCCTCTTCAAGGCCGAGGGTGATGCCGTCCAGGACGGTGCGCGTCGCGTACGAAACGGTGAGGTTTTCGCCGCCGAGAAGGTGTGCCACGGGGAACTGCTTTCCTAGGTGAAATGGTGGAGCCAAAGGCGCTTCGGGCCGGGTATGTCCGGGGTGGATCCGGTCCGCGCCCCTAAAGGAGCGTATCGGAGATGATGCGGGCGCCGTGCACGGGGCCGTGCACCGCCATGGCGTCGAGGCCGTGGTGCCGCAGGTCCGCGGCAAGGCCCTCGGCGGCGGCCGGGCTGTGGGCCAGCAGCGCCACGGTCGGCCCCGATCCGGAGACGATCCCGGCAATCGCGCCGCAGGATTCGCCCAGCCCCAGCACATCGCGGAGTCCGGGCGCCAGCTCAATGGAGGCCCGCTGCAGGTCGTTGACGAGGACCCTGCTGAGCGCGTCGGCGTCGCCGCCGCGGAGGGCAGCGAGGACCCGCGGGTCCACCTCGGTGGGCGCCTCGATCTGCGCCCCCTCTGCGGCGCGCAGCCGGTCGAGGGTGCGGAAGACCTCCGGGGTGCTCAGGCCGAAGTCCGCCGTGACCAGCACCCAGTCAGTCTGGGCCTTGACCAGCGCCGGAGACAGGTCGTCGCCCACACCGAGTCCGACGGCGGTGCCTCCCAGCAGGGAGAACGGCACGTCAGCGCCGAGTTCGGCCGCCAGGTGGGCGAGTTCGTCGCGTGAGAGCCCGCTGTTCCACAGCGCGTCGCAGGCCAGCAGGGTGGCCGCGGCGTCGGCCGAGCCGCCGCCCATGCCTCCGGCGACCGGGACGCGCTTGGTGATTTCCAGGTGCACGCCGGTGGAATGCTCTGAGACGTCCCTCATGATGGCCGCGGCCTTGTACGCGAGGTTGCGTTCGTCGAGCGGGATGTCGACGTCGTCGAGGTCGAGGGTGCTGGCCGGGCTGAGGCCGACCGTAATTTCGCCGGTGTCCGTGCTGGTGGCCGCGACCTCTTCGTAGAGCGACACCGCCAGGTAGACGCTGGCCACCGGGTGGTACCCGTCGGCGCGCAGCGGCCCGACATCCAGTGAGACGTTGACTTTGCCGGGTGCCTTGACCCGGACGGTCCTCGCGGAAAAGCGCCCTCTCACTGCGTTCATGGCTCCACGCTATGGCATGGCAGGCCGCGGCTCCAAGCAGCAGCGTCAAGTCCGGAAGACCGTCCGGCGAGTCCACGCGGCAGCCACCGGCGTTCCCGGCGGACCGCTGCGGCGGCCCCTGAGGTCAGGAGACGGGCTGGGCTTGTGCTTCGGCGATCCGGGCAAAGGCGGCGATGTCAAGCACCTCGCCCCGGGCGGTGGGGTCGACGCCGGCGGCCCGGAGGCAGCGTTCCGCTTCGGCGGCGCTGCCGGCCCAGCCCGCCAGTGCGGCCCGGAGGGTCTTGCGCCGCTGGGCGAAGGCCGCGTCGATCACGGCGAAGACTTGTTCCCGGGTGGCGGTGGTGGCGGGCGGTTCCCGGCGGGTGAAGGCAACCAGCCCGGAATGGATCTTGGGCGCCGGCCAGAACACGTTCATGCCGATGACGCCGGCCTTGCGCATGCCGCTGTACCAGGCTGCCTTGACCGACGGCACGCCGTAGGTTTTGGAGCCCGGGGGCGCCGCGAGCCGGTCCGCGACCTCGTCCTGCACCATGACCAGGCCGTGCCGCAGGCTCGGGAAGTGCTGGAGCAGGTGCAGCACGACGGGGACAGCCACGTTGTAGGGAAGATTGGCCACCAGCGCGGTGGGCTGCACCGGCAGCTCGGTGACCTTCATCGCGTCGGCGAGGACAAGGTGGAAGTTCTCCACGGCGTCGGGGCGCCACCGGCCGACGGTGTCGGGGAGCTTGGCGGCCAGGACCGGATCAATTTCGACGGCGACCACGGCCCTGGCGGCGTCCAGCAGGCCCAGGGTCAGTGACCCCAGCCCCGGGCCGACCTCGAGGACCGTCTCCTCCGCGCCAATATCCGCGACGCCGACGATGCGCCGGATGGTGTTGCCGTCGATGACGAAATTCTGGCCCAGGGTCTTGGTGGGGCGCATACCGATCTCCTCGGCCAGCCGGCGGATGTCGGAGGCGCCCAGGAGCTGCGCCGGGGCGTCCGAGGGCGTCTTTCCGGAAGGCTCGACGGCGGCGGAGGGGGTCGGTTCAGTCACCTAGGTATCCTATCCCGCGGCAACAACGACGAAGGCCGGCCCCGAGAACCCGAGGGTTCAGGGGCCGGCCTTCGAACGGGCCACGAGGCGCAGGTCAGGCGCCGCGGGGCGTGCCTGCAGTTAGCTGGACGCCGCCCAGCCGCAGCCCCAAGGGCGCAGGCCTGCTTTGGCGTAGTACGCGTTGGCTACCGCGATCTGCTGAGCCTTGCTGGCCGCAGCTGCGTTGGGCGCGTACGCGCCGCCACCGTTGGCCAGCCAGGAGGAGACATCGAACTGCAGGCCGCCGTAGTAGCCGTTCCCGGAGTTGATGGCCCAGTTGCCGCCGGACTCGCACTGGGCGATCTTGTCCCACATCGCTTCGTTCATCATCGCCGGGGCAGCGGCGCCGGTGTTGGCGGCAGCCGCCGCCTCGGCCTTGGGCTTCTCCTTGGTGCCGACGGAGACCTTCTGGGTCACGGGCTGGACGGTGACGCTCTGCGAGACCAGGGTCCGGGAGGCCTCACGGCCGTCAACGAGGACCAGCTTGAAGCTCTTGCTCATGCTGCCGGCAGTGCCGGCCTGGGTGACCGTCTTCTCACCCTTGAGCATGGTCGCGTCTTCAGTGGTGAGGGTTTCGAACGGGACATCCTCAGTGGCGTCCGCGGTCTTGGTGGTGTCGACCCGTGAGACCTTGACGACCATGTCGTTGACGACGTGGGCGTTGTCGGGCTGGGAGATGCGGTCGCTGGCGCCAAGCTTGATGCCGGCGTCCGCGAGCAGCTGCCCCACGGTGGCCGTCGTCGTGGTGGTCTGGGTGGCGTTGCCGTCCGCGACGATGGTCACGGCCTTCGGCGTCGAGATGCTGACGAAGGAGCCGGAAACCGCGAGCTGCGCGTCCTTCGGGGCGGAAACTTCGGAAGCGCTGGCGACGCCGAGCTCGCTGACCAGCCGTTCGACGGTGGGCGCCGTGGTGTTGATGGTACGCTCCGCGCCGTCCACGCTGACCTTGACAGCTTTGGCAAGGTTCACGTTGATGACGGAACCGTCCTGCACATGGGAGTCGGCCGAGGGTGAGACCTTGTCCGCAGACTGCAGTTCCACCTTGGCGGCCCGGACCACCTGGCCGACGGTCCCGCCGAACGTCTGGACGGAGCTCACTTTCCCGTCGACGTTGAGGGTGACCGTCTTGTTGTTGCCAACGAAGGCGACGAGCCCGAGTACGAGTGCCACAAGCACCACGAGTTGGGCGCCGACTTTGACGACGCTGACCTTGCCGTCCGATGTGAAGAACTTGACCACGATTGCCCATATCTGTTGGACCATCCGGGCACGGGGAAAAGCGCTCACGTTTCCCCGGCGCAAACACCCCAGGGGCAGTTCCGGAACAGGTCCGGATGTTTGCGGAAAACGCGGGCACCGCCACACTTCCAAGCGAGAGCGCACACGTGGTTTCTTTACCGCGGTGCGCCCGAAGGGAGTGAAATTATCCGTAGGCCTTCCCCGACCCCGGCTAATAGTTGACCACTGTAACCGTAGCGTTATAAACCAACCAAGATTTTGTGCATACTCGGTATGTTTTCAGAGTGGCGGCGGAGGACGTTTTTAGTCCCAGGTTCCGTAGGCCTGCACCGTGTTTTCGGCCAACCGGGCGCACAGCTCGGAGAGCTCCCGGCCTGTCAATTCCGCCATGGCACGGACCGTGTACGGAACCATGTAGCTGGCGTTCGGCCTGCCCCGGTGCGGGTGCGGGGTAAGGAACGGGGCGTCCGTCTCGACGAGGAGCCGTCCGGGCTCGGCAATGGCCAGGGCCGCACGCAAGTTGACCGCGTTCTTGAAGGTCACGGTCCCGGCGAAGGACATGAACCAGCCCTCCTCATTGCACGTCCGGGCGAGTTCCTCGCCGCCGGAGAAGCAGTGGAAGACCACCCGCTCCGGGGCGCCCTCCTCGCGGAGGACCTGCACCACGTCGTCGTGCGCGTCGCGGTCATGGATCTGCAGCGTCAGGCCGAGCCGCTTGGCGATGTCTATGTGGCGGCGGAAGGAGTACCGCTGGTGGGCCAGCCCCTCCCCCTCGGTGCGGAAGAAGTCCAGGCCGGTCTCGCCGATGGCTCGGATCCGCGGGTGGGCTGCGAGTGCTTCGATCTCCGCCAGCGCGTCCTCCAGCTCCCCCCGGGCTGCATAAGCGGGGGCGTCGTTGGGGTGCAGTGCGACCGCGCCCAGCAACCGGGCATCCTGCTCGACAGCCCGCACGGTGAAACGCGACGACTCAAGATCGCATCCCACCTGGATCGCGCGTTTCACCGTGCGGGCTGTCGAGCAGGATGCCCGGTTGCTG
>NZ_JBFRFD010000281.1:0-4882 GCF_052114645.1 Arthrobacter sp. 2YAF22_2 | reverse complement strand
ATCCTGCTGACCGGCTCCATCGGCATGGCCGTCTCGCTGGCGACGATGGCGGTCGCGTTCAGCTCGGCCACCGGTTCCGGCAGCGACATCACGCTTCCCGGCGCCTGGGGCCCGGCCGCCCTGGTGGCCGCCAACGTCTTCGTCATCAGCTTCGGCGCCTCCTGGGGTCCGCTGGTGTGGGTGCTGCTGGGCGAGATCTTCCCGTCCCGCATCCGCGCCCGCGCCCTGGGTCTGGCGGCGGCCGCCCAGTGGATCGCCAACTTTGCCATCACGTTGAGCTTCCCGGTGATGGCGGCGGCGTCCCTGCCGCTGACCTACGCCATGTACGCCGCGTTCGCTGCGGCGTCGTTCTTCTTTGTGATGTTCAAGGTGCCGGAAACCAACGGCATGGCGCTCGAGCAGGCAGAGACGCTTTTTGTGCCGAAGGGCTCGGCCAAGAAAAAGTAACGCCCGCGGCGCCCCGTTCGGGGGCACCGCGGGCGTAGGCACCGCGGGCGTAGGCACCGCGGGCCGGAGGCTCAGACCAGGTGCGGTTCGTGCGCGACCAGGTACCGGCGGCCGCCCAGGACCACGGCGATGGCGACCGCCAGCGCCGCGGCTGCGGCGAAGAACGGCACCTGCGGGCCGAAGTGTTCGCCCAGTTGCGCCGCCGCGAAGGGCGCCAGGGCGCCGCCCATCCAGCGCACGAAGTTGTAGCCGGCGGACGCGACCGGCCGGGGCGAATCCGAAACGCCCATGGCCAGCTCGGTGTAGATCGTGTTGTTGATCCCCAGCAGCGCGCCGGAAGCCACCACCAGGACGACGACGGCGGGCACCGAGTGCCCCGCGGCCAGTCCCAGACCGGCCAGGTCCAGGAGCAGCAGCGCCAGGGTGCCCGCGAGTGCCCGGACGGCTCCGAAACGCCGTTGCAGGACCGGGGCCACGAACACCGAGAACACGGCCACGGCCACGCCCCAGCCGAAGAACACGCCGCCGATTCCGTAGGCATCCATGCCGAGGATGAACGGCGTGAAGGCGAGGATGGTGAAGAAGCCGTAGTTGTAGAACAGCCCGCTGGCCGCCGTGGTCCGCAGCCCCCGGTGGCCCAGGGCCAGCAGCGGGTCCCGGAGCCGGACCTTGCGTTCCGGCCGCGGGGTTTTAGGCAGCAGGGCGAGCAGGGCGATCAGAGCCGCTGCCATCAGGACCGCGGTGCCGAAGAACGGGGCACGCCACTGCCAGCCGCCCAGCAGGGCGCCGAGCAGCGGGCCGAGCGAGATGCCCAGGCCCAGCGCGGCCTCGTACAGGATGATGGCGGTTCCGGCGCCGCCGCTGGCGACGCCCACGATCACCGCCAGCGCGGTGGCCACGAACAGTGCGTTGCCCAGCCCCCAGCCGGCGCGGAAGCCGACCAGTTCGCTCACGTTGCCGGAGATGCCGGCGAGCGAGGCGAACACGACGATTATGGCGAGACCGACCAGCAGCGTGCGCTTGCCGCCGATCCGGGACGAAACGAAGCCGGTGATCAGCATGGCGATCGCGGTAACCAGGAAGTAGCTGGTAAACAGCAAGGACACCTGGCTGGGGCTGGCGTCGAGGTTCTTGGCAATGGCCGGCAGGATGGGGTCCACCAGGCCGATCCCCATGAACGCGAACACCGCCGCCAGGGCCGTCGCCCAGACCGCCTTGGGCTGCCTGAGCAGCGAAGCCTTTTCGGCTTCGAGGGTTGATGCTGCTTCCGGCGCGGGGGCCGTGAGCTGGCCATCCATGGAGGGCACTCCTAATGTCGTGGTTGGTCTTGCTGTGGTTCGTTCTGCCGTGGTTCGAGGCAGGCTGGGGTTGTCAGGGCTGCAGCGACTCGTTGATCCGGCCGATCACCGGGAGGGCGGCCGCGAGCGCCTGGCGTTCCCGGTCCGTCAGTGATCCCAGGATCCCTGCCATCACCGCGTTCCGGCGCGTGTTAGCGGATTCGACGGCGGCGTGACCCTCGGCGGTGAGCTTCACCCGGACGGCCCGGGAGTCGGCAGGGTCGGCCTCCCGCCGGACCAGGCCGGCCCGTTCGAGCTTGATGATCTGCTCGGTGGCACTGGGCACCTTGACGCCGAGATTCCGGGCAATCTCGCCCACGCGAACGCCGTCGTCGACCGCGTCCAGCAGCATCTTCAGCGTGCTGAGCTGCGCGGCGCTGAGCTCTCCCTCGGCGTCCAACCGCCGGACCAGATAAATGCTGTGACGCAGGGCCTCGCGGAAATCCCCGGACAGCTCGAGCAGGTCGGGATCCGGCAGCGGTTGATCGTTCATAGTTAGGAAGCCTAACAGTTAGGCACCCTAATAGCCAGCCGGGGCCGAATCCAGCGCCTACAGCCTCAGTTTCATGCCCTCGTGGCTGGCGGCGAACCCCAGCCGTTCGTAGAAGCGATGTGCAGCCGTCCGCGACTTGTCGGTGGTGAGCTGCACCAGTGAACAGTCCCGGCGCCGCGATTCCGCGAGCGCCCACCGCACCATGGCGGCCCCAACGCCTTGACCGCGCAGTTCGCGGGCTACCCGCACGGATTCGAGCTGCGCGCGCCACGAGCCGCGCCGGCTCCCTCCCGCTCGGAGCCCAGCTGGTCCTCGGCGAGCAGGGCGAGAATGTCGGGCAGGTCCCGCCGGACCGCGGAGCGCAGCCGGACCGTCCCGTCGTCGACGCCGAATGTTAGCAGGGCGGACCGGCCGGTCGTGTTGGAAGTCACATGTCCAGCCTGCCATGACGGCGGGCGGATTGTCCGACAATGTACCCCGACCCCTCAGCATGTACCTTTGAAAGGCTGATTTGTAACCGCCGTCACTTGACCGCGGCGGACAACACTAAGGATTGTTGAAATGCCCGAACAGACAACCGCGGAGCAGAGAACTGTCTCCAGCCGCGACTCCGAGCCCCATCTAGCCCGCTCGTTGAGCAACCGGCACATCCAGCTGCTGGCCATCGGCGGGGCGATAGGCACCGGCCTCTTCATGGGCTCCGGCAAGACCATCTCGGTGGCCGGACCGTCCGTGATCTTCGTGTACATGATCATCGGCTTCATGCTGTTCTTCGTGATGCGCGCCATGGGCCAGCTGCTGCTGTCCAACCTGAATTACAAGTCCTTCAGCGACTTCGCCGGCGAYCTGCTGGGCCCKTGGGCCGGCTTYTTCACCGGCTGGACCTACTGGTTCTGCTGGGTGGTCACCGGCGTGGCGGACGTGATTGCGATCGCCGGCTACGCCGAGGAGCTCTGGCCGGGCGTCCAGCTGTGGGTCCCCGGGGTCGCGACCATCGTCATCCTGCTGCTGCTGAACCTCCCGACCGTCAAGGCGTTCGGCGAGACCGAGTTCTGGTTCGCCCTGATCAAGATTGTCGCCATCGTGGCGCTGATCGTGGTCGGCCTGGTCATGATCTTCACCGGCTTCCAGTCGAACGTCGGCACCGCAAGCTTCAGCAACCTGTGGAGCCACGGCGGCTTCTTCCCCAAGGAATTCATGGGTTTCGTGGCCGGCTTCCAGATTGCCGTGTTCGCGTTTGTGGGCATCGAGCTGGTCGGCACCGCCGCCGCCGAAACCAAGAACCCGGAGCACAACCTGCCGCGCGCCATCAACGCGATCCCGCTGCGCGTCATGCTGTTCTACGTGGGCGCCCTCATCATCCTGATGTCGGTCACGCCGTGGACCGGCTTCAAGGCCGGCCAGAGTCCTTTCATCGCGATGTTCTCCCTCGCCGGCCTCGGCATGGCGGCCACGGTGGTGAACCTGGTGGTGCTGACCTCTGCCATGTCCTCGGCCAACTCGGGCATCTATTCGACTTCCCGAATGGTGTACGGGCTGGCCAACGACGGCGACGCGCCCAAGCTCTTCGGCCGGCTGTCCAGCCGCAAGGTCCCGCAGAACGCCYTGTTCCTGTCCTGCGTGCTGCTGCTCGCCGGCGTCGCCCTGCTCTACGCGGGCAAGGACGTGGGCGTGGCGTTCGACATGGTCACCACGGTGTCCGCCGTCTGCTTCATGTTTGTCTGGAGCATCATCCTGGCCAGCTACCTGGTATTCCGGAAGCGCCGTCCGGCGCTGCACAAGGCCTCGACGTTCAAGATGCCCGGCGGCATTCCGATGGTCTGGGTGGTGTTCGCATTCTTCGCGTTCCTGGTCTGGGCGCTGACCACGCAGCCGGACACCCTCATTGCCCTGCTGGTCACCCCGCTCTGGTTCGCGATCCTTGGCGGTGCCTACGCCGTCGTCCGCCGTTCGCCGCTGCACCAGGCACGGGTCACGGAGTGGAAGGCGATGGCCAACAGGGAAACCGCTCTGGCCGACGGCGAAACCGCCCTGGCCGGCCGCTCCTGACACGCCGGCGCTGAGGCGCCGGCGCTGGCACGACGAACCCTCCCCCGCATGCTGCGGGGGAGGGTTTGTCGTTGCGGTGCAGCAGGTATGGCTAGACGGCGGCCTTCGCCTCCTCGACGAGCCCGCAGACGGCCGGGAACAGCGGGTGCCCGGCGTCCAGGCCGGTGATCTGCGCCGTGGCATCCTCCGGGGTGGAGGAGTTCAGGAGCTGCGCCAGCTCAACGGCCTCGGCGTCGGCAGGGTCGTTGAAGCGCAGAGCGGCCGCGATCGCGCCGAGGAGTGCCTCGGGGACGATCCCGCGCTCGGCCAGTTCCGCCGCAGGACCGATAAAGCGCTCGTGYCGGCCGAGCTTGCGCAGCGGTGCCCGCCCTACCCGGTTCACGGTATCCGGGAGGTGCGGGTTGGAGAAGCGGCCGAGGATCTTCTGCACGTAGGCTTCCTGCTCGTCGCGGTTGAAGCCATGCTTGGCCACCAGCAGTTCCTTGGTTTCGTCCAGGACGGCGCGCACATCCGCGGCGACGTCCTGGTCCGCCATGGCGTCGGAAATCTTCTCCAG
>NZ_JBFRFD010000280.1:0-4898 GCF_052114645.1 Arthrobacter sp. 2YAF22_2 | reverse complement strand
GCTCCGCCCATCACCGGCGCCTAGCGCCACCGCCCGGCTTAGCGGAGCCCGGCCCGCCGACCGCGGCCCAGCCCGCTGGCGGCATGCCCCGCCCATTCAAGTGGTCCGCGCCAGGACAATGCCGCGAACGCACTGCCCAGGATCAGCACGGCGACGACCTGCGCCCAAAACACGCCTTCTACGCTCCACCCGGCGGGAAGCGGATGGCCGGACAGGGACGCCATGACGCACAGGTGTGCCGTGTAGAGGCTCAGGGTCAGGGCGCCGGCGCCGCGCAACGGCAGCAGCAGATCGAGCTGGATCCACTCGCCGAGCCGTCCCAGCAACAGGCAGAGGCCCACCACCGCAGCGGCGACCCCCGATGTGTGCAGCAGGTCCAGGGTGGTGCCCGAATGCGGGGCGCTTGAGGCCAGCCACCAGGCCGAACCGGACTGGTTGATTCCCGCGAGATTCACCTGCAGCAGGCTCGCCAGAGGATACGCCGGATCGCCCAGCTGCTCCTGCAGCGCAGCCCGGCCACCCCAGTCCTCCATCAACACCTGGCTCAGCCATTTGGCACCGACCGCGGCAAGAGTTCCGGCCGCCAGCAGGAGTACCGGAACCGCCGCCGTCGTCAGGGCCAGCCGTCCGATCGCCAGGCCGATAAGCAGGTAGGCGAGCCATTGCAGGACGGGGTAGTAGCCGGTCAGGAACAGGTCGCCGAACAACCGCGCGGGGGTGGCCAGATCCTCCCAGCCGGGGTTGTGGCCAAGCTGCAAGGGCGGCTCGGCGGCCAGCAGCCACGGCCGCAGGAGGTAGGCCAGGATGGGCGTGACCAGCAACCAGGCGGCCGCGAGGGTCCAAAGCTGCCTCGGGCGCAGCCCGAGGAAGGGCAGCACGCAGAGAAACAGCAGCGCATAGTGGACCAGGATCACGGCGATGTTGACGTCCAGGCCGCCAAGGGAGAACCCGACGGCGCCTACCACCAGCGCCCGCAGCGCGATGCCGCGGCGCGCGGCCCACAGCTCTGTGCCCTCCGGCGGACGCTCCCTTCCCGTGGAGAGCGCCAGGCCGATTCCCGCGAGCACGGCGAAGAGCGCCGAGGCGCGCCCGGAAAAGGCCAGCCCGACCCAGGTGGGAGTGAGCTGCGCGTCTGATTCGAACGTGGGGAGCACGTGGGTGGCCATCATGCCCAGCAACGCCAGCCCCCGGGCCGCGTCGACGCCGGTCAGCCGGGCCGCTACCGCCTTGCCGCCGGCCGTCCGGGAAGGTATAGCCGTGCCGCGCGAGGTCATCGTCCGATCGTCTCATGTCCGGTCCGCCCGGCGGCGCCGGGGGCGTCGTAACGCGCAGAGGACGACGGCGTCCTGTCACCCCCGAATCCTGACAGGGCGCCACTCGGCTGGTCCTCCGTAAAACGCTACTTCGATGCAGTGGCGCCCAGCACTGCCGCCTTCGCGTCAGCGGTCCGGCGAATCTCTTTGACCTTGGCGATCTGCGGGGCCAGCTCCTGCATGCGTGTGGTCAAGTACTTGTCCAAGACTTTGTCCAGTGCGGGGTGGAACCCGGTTTTGTCTCGGCAGACCGCGTCGGTCACGGCGATCCTAAACTCTTCCTGGCCGCCGGAACGTTTTCCCGCATCGGCGGCCTGCTGCGGGTTCGCAAAGGAGGCGTAAGGGGTGTCTTTCATGCAGGCCGCCCAGTCACCGATGGCTTTGGTAATGCCGGAGTCGCCGGAGGCGGACAGGCTGCCCGGGAGAACTGAGTTGTAGGCGACGCCGGTGGCGAGCATGTAATTTTCCGTGCTGCCGTAGATCTGTGTCATGGCTTCGCCGCGGCATCCGCCGGAGGAGGTGCCCATGCCTTCCACCGTGGTCATTGACGCGGTGTCCCCGGGACCGGTGAGTGCCCTGGTGAAGGCCGGATTGGCGAAGAGTTTCCCGTCCGCGGACCCGGGCGCGGGCTCGTGGGGTCCTTGAGGCCCGGTGCTGGCGTAGCCGCTGGCTTTGGCGGCGTCGACCGTAAGCCGTTTGAATCCGATGGCTCCGTTGAGGTCCATAGTCATCTCGGAGCTGGGCGGTGTGTAGTCGAAGCCGGCCTTGGCCATGYAGCGCCGGACAGCTTCCTGCATGCCCTTTTCGGCGATCGGATCGGATGAGGCGTAGGCCTCTGCCTGGCGGATGATGCCCGGGATGGGCTCTGGTGATGCGGTAACCGACGCGGCCGGGATCGCGGCAGCGGCCAGTGCCGCGCCGGTGCCTACGATCAGCACGGCAGCGCCGAAGATCTTCTTCTTCATGGTGGCTCCTTCGGTTGTTTTGGGCAATGCGGCGGCCGGCCTTCCCTAGGGGAAGGCTTCGGTAGCTGGGTAAGTGATCTTGGCGGCTAGTTCAGTACGTTGTTTTCGTAGGCGAAGGCGACGAGCTGGATGCGGTTCTTCAGCTTCAGTTTCGCCAGGATGCTGCCTACGTGGGATTTCACCGTGGCTTCGCTGAGCACCAGTGACGCGGCGATTTCGGCGTTTCCGAGCCCTTTGGCGGTCAGGAGAAACACGTCGCGTTCCCTTCCGGACAGGTCTGCCAGTGCCGCGTCGTTCCCCGAGGAGGGCGTGGTGTAGTCGCGCAGCAGTTCGTTGGTGAGGGCCGGGGCGATGACTGAGTGGCCGGAGTGAACCGTTCGGATGGCAGCCAGCAGGAAGTCTGGTGTGGTGTCTTTGGTGAGGAAACCGGCGGCGCCGACCTGGATGGCGCGGACAACGGCTTCGTCATGCTGGATGGTGGTCAGAACGATGATTTTGGTGGCAGTTCCTCCGGACTTTTCCAGGATTGTCCTTGTAGCGGTGATTCCGTCCATGACAGGCATGCGGATGTCCATCAGGAGCACATCGGGGCATGTTGCCTGGACGAGGTCGACGGCGGCCGACCCGTTGGTGGCTTCACCGACAAGGTCCATATCGGGCTGGCTGCGAAGGATCATTTTTAGCCCGGCACTGAACAGCGGCTGGTCATCGGCCAACGCAATCCGGATCGGTGCCGCGGTCATGGCCTTGCTCCTTCCAAGGCGGGGATGCGAGGCTTCGCAGGTGTTGCCGTGGCGTGCTGGTCGGGAGTGGCCGACGGGAGGAAGGCCAGTACTTCGAAGGTCTTTTCGCCCCGGACAGTTTCCACCCAGCCGCCGGCGGCTGCGGCGCGGGCTTTCATTCCTGCTAGACCGCGGCCGGGTGGGGCGGTCTTCTGCGCCGCTGCCGGATTTGTGATCAGCGACGATCTGCTCCGCAGCTCGAGGGACGCCTCGTTCCAGACCAACTGCAGCTGTGCTCCCTGGTTCCGGTTCCCGTGCTTGAACGCGTTCGTCAGGCTTTCTTGCGCCAGGCGGTAGACCGTCAGCTCCTGAGCGGCGCTCATGTCCCATGGTTCGCCTGTCGATTCGATCGTGACGGGCATGCCGCTGGAGCTCAGACGGTCGGCAAGGGCCACGAGATCTTCAACGGTGTGGGTCGGTTGGTTGCTTAGGTCCGTGGAGAAGCCTTCGATCAGTCGGCGCGTTTCGACCAGTGCGGTCCTTGCTGATTCGGCGATGACCCTTGATGCTTCCTCGACTGATTCCGGTTCTGTGCGGTGGATGAAGCGGATTCCGTCGGCTTGGGCCACGATGACCGCCAGTGAATGTGCCAGGACATCGTGCAGCTCGCCCGCGATTCTGTTGCGTTCCTGTTCGACGGCGAGTTCGGTCGCCGTCTCGCGCAGCCGGGCTTCTGCCGCGAGCTGGGCCCTCCGGCTCCTGGATGCTTTGACTACGGCCACGCCGCCGGCCCACGCGGCAAGGTTCAGGGCGGCGAACGCGCCGAAAATCAGAAAAGCGTAGGTGAGGGACCGCAGTACTCCCCGGCCATAGATCTGGTTGCCGAAAATGAAGTTGATCCAGGTCTGGTCGGTGAACCAGTTCACGGTCGTAATGCCGGCGAATACGACTGCGGAGGTGGGGAGGATCCACCTGTGCCGGGTTTTCCACGCGATCACGGCGAAGAAGACGACGATCGGAACGACGGCGTAGCTCAGCACGCCGGACAAAAGGACCGCCGGGAAGATCTTGAGGCTCTGCAGGGTCAGGGCGATCCAAACCAGGCCCAGGGCGGCCGCCGGAAGGAGCTCGGCGACCGCGGCTGCCGTCAGGAGCGCGAACAGCAAGGCACTCTTCTGGTCGAAATGGCGCTCCTCCAGGATGAGGAGTGTTCCCAGAAGCGTCGTGGCCGCGGCCGGTGCCGCGAGGAGCCTCAGAGACCGCATGGTGTTGGACATGCCTTCACCCTAAGCGGGCTCCAACCAACCACCGGCCCAATTCGAGTGAGTTCCAACCCATTGATGAGGAAGTTCCCCCGAGTGGATGACCCTGCCGCCGGCCGGCGGCCACGCAAGGGTTGTATTCGAATATATGTTCGAATATTATGCAAGCATGAACCACGCAGCAGAACCGGCTCCAGGCGCTTCCTACAAGGCGAGTGATTCCTACCAGCCAGACCCCACCCGCCCAGCGGAGGGTCGACGCGACGGGGACGGTGTGCTGAAGGCGATGAGCCCCGGCGTCGTCGATTTCCTTTTTCGGCGGTTGGTCGCGGGGGAGCCGCCCGAGGACGTCCAGTGGCACCGGGAGGGCACTGCCTTGGCCGCGCAACCGCCCGGCGCCGAGTTGGCCCGCAGGCTCGCCGAGACGGATCTGGAGGCACTTACTCCGACGGAGTTGTTTCACTATGTCCGCGCAGCCCAGCGTCTGGCGACGTGGGCCGAAGCCCTGCGCGAAGACGCCGTGGGGCGATACTGCGCCGTTCCGGGGCCGCGTCACGGCCGACCGGCCGGCACGGCGCAGGAGGGCCGAATTTGACGCGCATCACGCCGGCGCCATTGTTCTAACGAGCAGGGGAC
>NZ_JBFRFD010000279.1:0-4926 GCF_052114645.1 Arthrobacter sp. 2YAF22_2 | reverse complement strand
CTCGGAGACGGCGCCGGTGACGATCACTGTGCGGTCTGCGGGGAATGAGGTCATGGAATTCTCCTTAGGAAGTAGGCGGCTGTCAGCCAAGGGGTGCGGGGCCAAGCTCTTCGATCAGCTTCTGCATCGCGACGTAGGCCTTGTTCCGGTAGGCCACCAGCGCGGCGGTCTGCTCGGCTGGGACGTTGAGGAAGCCGGCGCCGGTCTTGGTGCCGAGCTGCCCGGCGTCGACCTTTTCCTGCAGGATCCGCGGCGTGGCGAACCGCTCCGGGAARCCSGTYTGCAGCGACTTGTAGCAGAACGCGTACACGTCCAGGCCCGCCATGTCCGCGATCGCGAAGGGTCCGAAGAACGGCAGCCGGAAGCCGAAGGTGGTGCGGACCATGGTGTCCACGTCCTCCGCAGTCGCGATGCCCTCCTCCACCACCTGGGCGGCCTCGTGGAAGAGCGCGTACTGCAGCCGGTTGAGCACAAAGCCGGTGGCGTCCTTGACGGTGGCTGTTTCCTTGCCGGTCTCCCCCACAATGGTGCGGGCAGTCTCGATGGTGGCGGCGGAGGTGCCTTCGTGCGGGATGACTTCCACGCCGGGGATGAACGGTGCAGGGTTGGAGAAGTGCACGCCCAGGAAGCGCTCCGGGTTGGCCACCACCTCGGCCAGTTTCGCGATGGAGATGGTTGAGGTGTTGGAGCCGATGATCGCATCCGGGCGGGCCGCCGCGCTGATCCGGGCCAGGGTGCCGTGCTTGATCTCGAGAACCTCGGGCACGGCTTCTTCGATGTACTCAGCGTCGGCGACGGCTTCTTCGATGTCCTTGGCGGCCCAGAGGTTTTCCTTCAGCGTCTCGGTGGCCCCGGCAGGGAACAGTCCGGCGGCGACGAACTCGTCGGATTCTTTGAGCAGCCGCTCGTAGTTGCTTTGGGCGATCTCGGCGGAGACGTCGGCGAGGGCGACGCGGGCTCCGGCGAGGGCCAGGACCTGGGCGATTCCGCCGCCCATGTAGCCCGAACCGACGACGGCGATGTTACGAGCGGTCATGTGGTTTCAAGTCCTTCCGAAGCTCCTTCATAGGAGTGGATTGCGTCTACTTTGGCCGCGGATGCGGAGGTTTCGTCGAAGCGGTGGCCCAGCCATTCGCCTACCAGTTTCTTGGCAAGTTCCAGCCCGATCACGCGCTGGCCCATGGTCAGCACCTGGGCGTTGTTGGACAGTACAGACCGCTCCACGGAGTAGCTGTCGTGGGCGGTGACGGCGCGGATGCCCGGGACTTTGTTGGCCGAGATGGCTACGCCCAGCCCGGTCCCGCAGATCAGCAGGGCGCGGTCGGCTTCGCCGGCGGCAACCTTGCGGGCCGCCGCGACGGCCAGGTGCGGGTAGGCGGTGGTGTCGTCAGCACCGACGCCGATGTCCTCCACCGAGGCGACCCGGGGATCCGCCTCGAGCAGTTCGCGGAGCGCGTTCTTGTACTCGACGCCGGCTTCGTCATTTCCGACGACGATGCGCCAGCCGGCCGGGGAGGTGCTGGGTCCGGTGTTTTGGGGCTCATTGGTTTGAGTCAAGGGAGTACTCCTTCAGCTGTTTTCGATGGAGGCCGCGTAGTCGGCCACCCGGTCGGCGATCAGGCCGAAAGACACGGCGCCCGGGTCGGGGTGGCCGATGCTTTTTTCGGCTAGCGGCCGGGCCCGGCCCTTCTTGGGGCTGAGCGCCGCAGTGGCGTCCGCGGCTTTGGCGGCCGCGTCGGCCGCGGTCCGCAGGCTGCGGGCCAGGCCGTCGCCGTCGTCGATGGCCCGGTTGAAGACTTCGGCGAAGGGAAGCAGCGCGTCCACCATCGTCTTGTCTCCGGCTTCGGCCTTTCCCAGGGTGATGATGGCGTCCCGGAGGGCGTCGACGGCGGCGGCGGCATCGGCGGCCGTGTAGGCGTCCTTGCTGCCAAGCGCCCGGCCGACGGCAGTAACCGCAGCCCCCCAGAGCGCCCCGGAGGTGCCGCCGGCGCGCTCGGCCCACTGCTCGCCGGCCGCGGCGAGCACCTCTTCCAGCCCGGCGCCGGCGGCGTGCGACTGTTCCGCAGCGGCCACCGCCGCGTCCACGCCCCGGCGCATGCCGATGCCGTGGTCGCCGTCGCCGGCGATCGCGTCAAGTTTTCCGAGGGCTTCCTCATGTTCGACGACGACGGACTGCGCCACCCTCAGCGCGGCCACGGCGGTGGCGGCCAGTGCGGTGGACGCCGTGGTCGCGGCCAGGGCCGGCGTCGCCCCGGCCTTAGCCTGCACGGACAGGGTGCGGGCGCGGCGCGGCGCCAGGTTGCCCTTGCGGAAGGCGGGGGTGTCGGCCGGCGCGGACCAGAACTTCTCCAGTTCCTCGTCCAGCCAGAACAACGTCAGGGACAGCCCGGACATGTCCAGGCTGGTGACCAGTTCGCCGCATTCCGGTTCAACGATCTCCAGTCCGGCGGCGGTCAGCAGGGCCTCGACCTTGCCGAACAGCAGGAACAGCTCGTCGTATTTGACCGTGCCGAGGCCGTTAAGGATCGGCACGACCCGGCGGCCGGAGGTGTCCGGCTTGTCCTTGAGCAGCCCGTCCACCAGCAGCGCGGCCAGCTCGCTGGCGGTGGGCAGCGGCTGCTCGGAGATCCCGGGTTCGCCGTGGATGCCCAGGCCGACGGACATCATGCCAACGGGGACGGTGAACAGCGGTTCCGCTGCGCCCGGAAGGGTGCAGCCTGCGAAGGCGACGCCGAGGGAGCGGGTGTGGTGGTTGGCCTTGACCGCCAGCCGTTCCACCTCGTCCAGGTCCAGTCCTGCCTCGGCGGCGGCCCCGGCGACTTTGAAGACGGTAAGGTCCCCGGCAATGCCGCGGCGCTTTTCGATCTCCTCAAGCGGGGCACTGGCGATGTCGTCGGTCACCAGCACCGTGCGGGTGTCGATGCCTTCGGCGTTAAGCTTGTCCTGCGCCTGGCCGAAGTGCAGCACGTCCCCGGCGTAGTTGCCGTAGCTGAGCAGCACCCCGCCGCCGGATTCCGCTGCCTTGGCCACGCGATAAACCTGGCCCGCGGAGGGCGAGGCAAACATGTTTCCGCAGGCACTGCCCGCGGCCAGTCCGGCGCCCACCAGCCCGGCGAAGGCCGGATAGTGCCCCGACCCGCCGCCGATCACCAGAGCGACGCGGCCGTCCGGAGTCTCGGTGGAGCGGACCA
This sequence comes from Arthrobacter sp. 2YAF22_2, assembly GCF_052114645.1. Taxonomy (NCBI): domain Bacteria; kingdom Bacillati; phylum Actinomycetota; class Actinomycetes; order Micrococcales; family Micrococcaceae; genus Arthrobacter; species Arthrobacter sp. 2YAF22_2. The sequence continues at coordinate 1,735 of NZ_JBFRFD010000279.1, read as the reverse complement.
CTCCGCCTTCGACACGTGCCACGTACTGGCGGTGGACGGCGGCGAAGCCGTCCAGGGCTTCGTCCGCGAAGCTTGCGGGATCGTCAAATATCTTGGTCATGATTCCTCGTTGAACCGGTTGGAGCGGGTGGAACGGGCCGGGTGGCCCGGAGGCGCCGTCGGCCTAGTGGGCGGCGACGGCGGCCGGCTGCTGCCGGCCCTGGGCCACCAGGCTGGTGCCGAGGGCGTAGCCGTCGCGCTTGGGCAGGATCCGGCGGCGCAGGTAGTCCTGGTTGGCGGCGGTGACGCTGAGGCCGTCTCCGCCGTAGTGCTCGGTGCAGATGATGCCCTGGAAGCCGACCGAGATGGCGAACTGGAACGCCTCGCGGTAGCTGATCAGGCCGGATTCCATCGGGGCAGGCAACGCGACGTACTGGCCCTTGGCTCGGTTTTCGTCGCGGATGTAGTTCTTGACGTGCCAGTAGTTGGAGTACGGCAGGGTCTTCCGGACCACCTCGCGCCAGTCCTCGATGGGCCGGTGCAGTCGGACCAGGTTGCCGATGTCAGGGTTGATTCCCACGTTGGGCAGGTCGATGTCCTGGACCAGCTGCACCGAGGAGTCTGCAGTTCCAAGGTAGGTGTCCTCGTACATCTCCAGGGAGACCAGGAGGCCAAGTTCCGCGGCGTGCCGGCCGACTTCGCGGATGCGGGTGACGGCCTTGTTCCAGGTCTCCTTGTCGCCCACGGGGTCCTTATGGCCTTCGACAGTCCAGAACCAGAGCTGTTCGCGCTGTTCCGGGGTGAGTGCCTGGTGCAGGCCGATCGAGACAACTTCGCAGCCCAGCTGCGCGGCGGCGTCGATGGTGCGGTGCGTGTAGGCCAGGTTGTCTTCCCAGTTGGCCGCGTCGATCACGCTGCGGCGGATCGCCGAGATGGCGGGAAGGCCGATTCCGGCGCCGCGGGCCGCGGCCGCGAGTTCGTCCAGCCGGGCGGCGCTGAGGTCCCCGGGACGCACCCAGCTGTCAGTCAGGTCGGCGTTGGCGAAGCCTGCGTCTGCGACTTCCTGGAAGACCTGCTGCCATTCGGCGGCGGGGGCATCCTGGACGGACGTCCCGTCGGGCCGGATTCCCGGGAACTGCAGGAGGGCCGCGGTGATGGGCCAGTTTTCGGCGGTGTACGACATTGTCACTCCAAATCTTGAATCACATTTCCTATAGGATTGATCATCGAGGAAAGCTTTGTCAAGGGTTTTTAGGGACCGGACTACCGGGCAGTTAGTTGCGGACTTCGCTGTCGTGCTGGGAGCGCTGTTTGACGCCTTCAATATGGGCAACCATTTTCGCGCGCGCCAGTTCGGCGTCGCCGGCCTCGAAAGCGTGCAATATTTCGGTGTGTTCGGCGATCGCAAAGTCAGCGTCGGTGACGCCCAGGCCGCCGAAAAATCTGAAGCGCTGCACCTGCCCCCCGAGCGCGTTGTACGCGGACAGCAGGAACTGGTTGTTCGCATGCGTGGCGATGAGCCGGTGGAAGCGTTCGTCGGCCTCCCAATAAGAGCGGAACTCGGCGAAAGAGGGCCCCCGCGGCGCGGCCTTGAGGTCGGCGATGGCGTGGGCCAACTGGGCAGTCAGGTCCTTGTCGGCGCGGCGGCACGCCATGAGGGCGTTGGCAGGTTCGATTACCAGGCGCGCATCCATCAGGTCGGCCAGCTCGTCGGGGGTGAAGAGCGGAGCCACCCGGTAGCCGCGCAGGGCGGTCC
>NZ_JBFRFD010000278.1:0-4930 GCF_052114645.1 Arthrobacter sp. 2YAF22_2 | reverse complement strand
CGAGTGCGGCGGGCCGGAAGGCTGCCGGCGCCGGGGTCGCGGCGGTCGCCTCCAGCCCGGCGATGTCGCCGGGCAGGGTCACGACGGCGACGCCGCGGAGCGCGACGGCGTGCTGGATGGCGCTGTGCATCACGCGGGGCGCCTGCTCCGCGGTGCTGACGAGTTCGGAGTACACCGAGCATTCGTTGAAGAGCCGGTCCGGGTGCGTCTCCTGGAAGAAGCTGCTGCCGATCTGCTTGCTTGGGATGTGCGAGGCGATGGCCAGCACCGGAGCGCCGGAGCGGTTGGCGTCGTAGAGGCCGTTGATCAGGTGCAGGTTGCCCGGCCCGCAGGAGCCGGCGCAGACCGCGAGCTTCCCGGTGAGCTGGGCTTCCGCGGCCGCCGCAAACGCCGCTGCTTCCTCGTGCCGGACGTGGATCCAGTCGATTCCGCCCCTGGCGGCGCCGCCGGTTTTCCGAACGGCGTCGACTATCGGGTTCAGGCTGTCGCCCACAATCCCGTAGATCCGCTGCACGCCGGCAGCCTGGAGTTGTTCAACGAGCTGGGTGGCTAGTTCCTTGGCCATGAGTGCACGCTCCCGCGAGATGGATCGATGAGCTGACACTGGCCAATATAGTCCGACCTGCGGTCAGCCCGCCCGGGGACGCTCCCTCAGCTCCTGCCGCACGTCACCCGACGCTCCCTCAGCTCCTGCCGCACGTCACCCGACGCTCCCTCAGCTCCGGCCGCACGTCACCCGACGCTCACTCACCTGAACTGCGGTAGCGTCGCGCCACAACCTGCAGGATCTGCGGGAGCGTCGCACCGTTCGCGGCAGGAACTGCGGGAGCGTCGGGGGGGGTCAGTTGCCGGAGTGCGCCTGCAGGAACGAGTAGACCTCGGTCTCGTCCACGCCGGGGAACGCACCGGGCGGCATCGCGGCGAGCAGGTGCGAATGGGCACGGGCCGAGGGCCACGCGTTGCCGGCCCACTCCGAGGCCAGCGCGGCCGGCGGACGCTTGCAGCAACTCTCATCCGGGCAAGTCGACTTGGACCGCTCCGTGGTGTCGCGGCCGCGGAACCACTTCACCTGGGCGTAGGGCACCCCCACGGACAGCGAGAACTCGCCGTTCGCGGAGCGTTCGGTCCGCGCCGTGCACCAGTAGGTCCCGGCCGGCGTGTCGGTGTACTGGTTGTAGGCGCTGAACTTGTCCGGCACATCGAACACCACCCGCGAGGTCCAGTTCCGGCAGGAGAACTGGCCCTCAATGGCGCCCGTGTGGTCCTGCGGGTACGTCACGCCGTCGTTCTCGTAGGCCTTGTAGATGATGCCGCTCTTGTGTGTCTTCTGGAAGTGCGTGCGGAGGTCCAGGTGCTGGGTGGCGAGGTTGGTGAAGCGGTGCGCCGCGGTCTCATAGGACACGGCGAAGGCGTCCCGGATGTCCTCCACCGCGATTTCCTTGGCCTGTTTAGCCCGCTGCAGAAACTCCACGGTGGCCTGTTCGGGCAGCAGCAGCGCCGCGGCAAAGTAGTTCGTGGCGACCCGCTGCATTAGGAAGTCGCCGTAGTTGGTGGGCGTCTGGTGGCCCAGCACGTAGTGGCCCAGCGCCTGGAGCAGCACGGAACGGGGGTCGTGGTCGCTGCGGGCATTCTGCGTGAGGTAAATTCGGCGGTTCTTCAGGTCGGTCACGGAACGGGTGGAATGCGGCAGGTCGCTGACGTGGTGCAGGCTGAACCCAAGGTGCCCGGCGATGTCCGCGATCACATGGTGGGACAGCGGCCCGGACGTATGGCCCACCGACGCCAGGACCTTCTGCGCCTCCGCCTCGTACTCGGGGAAGTAGTTGTTGCGTTCGCGCATCATGGCCCGCAGCTCACCGTTGGCGCGGCGGGCTTCCTCCGGTGTCGCGACCTGCTCGTTAAGCCGGCGTTCCAGCTCATGCTGCAGCCCCACCATGGATTCCAGCACATCCATCGGCAGCCGCGAGCTGATGCGGATCTTGGGCAGACCCAAAGACTCGTAGATGGGACTGCGCTGGTAGCGTTCCAGCTCGATCTCCAGCGCCGCGCGGCGGTTCGGCGGCTCCGCGCCGAGCAGTTCGTCGATACTCACGGCGAGGGCCGCCGCGAGCTGCTGGAGCAGGCCGAGCTTGGGTTCGCGCTTGCCGTTTTCGATCAGGCTCAGCTGGCTCGGTGCCGTCCCGACGGCGGCGCTCAGGTCGTCGAGGGTCAGCCCGGCCGCCTTGCGCAGGTGGCGGACCCGGCGGCCCATGCTGATGACGTCCACCTCGGGTTCGGCCGGGAGTGCGGGCGCTGCGGTCTGTCGGTTCCAGCTGCTCGGATGCATTTTTTGAGAATACGGGAAGAAGTGCATTTCTTTCCAGAGCTTTAGTCTAGAAAGCCCCTTGAAACTGAAGAAAAGTAGATCTCACAGAAAGATTCACCGCTCCGGATCATCCGGCGGGACCCCGCGACGAGGTGGTCCCCGCCGGCCCGGGCAACCGAAGGAGATCAGCAATGACCGCAGCATTTGAGCCCAACCAGCAGCCCTCCGCCCAGGACTCAGCAAGCGAGCAGGCTGCCGCCCTGGAGCTCGAGTGGGCTGCCAACCCGCGCTGGGAAGGTGTCACTCGGGACTACTCAGCCTCCGACGTCGTCCGCCTCCGCGGCCGGGTCTCCGAGGAACACACCTTGGCCCGCCGCGGCTCCGAGAAGCTGTGGAAGCAGCTCACCGAAGAGCACAAGGAAGGCAAGTACACCAACGCGCTCGGTGCCCTGACCGGCAACCAGGCCGTGCAGCAGGTCAAGGCAGGCCTGCGCGCCATCTACCTCTCCGGCTGGCAGGTCGCCGCGGACGCCAACAACTCCGGCCACACCTACCCGGACCAGTCGCTGTACCCGGCCAACTCCGTCCCCACGGTGGTCCGCCGCATCAACAACGCCCTGCTCCGCGCCGACCAGATCGAATTCTCCGAGGGCATCCAGACGGTCGAGGACTGGATGGTGCCGATCGTCGCCGACGCCGAGGCCGGCTTCGGCGGCCCGCTGAACGCCTACGAACTGATGAAGTCCATGATCCAGGCCGGCGCCTCGGGCGTGCACTGGGAGGACCAGCTCGCCTCGGAGAAGAAGTGCGGCCACCTCGGCGGCAAGGTACTGATCCCCACCCAGCAGCACGTCCGCACCCTGAACGCCGCCCGCCTGGCAGCCGACGTCGCCGGCACCCCGTCGGTCATCATCGCCCGCACCGACGCCGAGGCAGCCACCCTGATCACCTCCGACGTCGACGAGCGTGACCAGGAATTCATCCTCCGCGAAGGCGGCCAGCCGGTCCGCACCCCGGAGGGCTTCTACAAGGTCCACAACGGAATCGAACCCTGCATCGCCCGCGCCAAGGCCTACGCCCCGTACTCGGACCTGATCTGGATGGAGACCGGCACCCCGGACCTCGCCCTGGCCCGCAAGTTCGCGGAATCGGTCAAGGCCGAGTTCCCGGACCAGATGCTCTCCTACAACTGCTCGCCGTCGTTCAACTGGCGCAAGCACCTCGACGACGCCACGATCGCGAAGTTCCAGCGCGAACTCGGCGCGATGGGCTTCACCTTCCAGTTCATCACCCTGGCCGGCTTCCACGCCCTGAACTACTCGATGTTCGACCTCGCCCACGGCTACGCCCGGGAAGGCATGAGCGCCTACGTCGAGTTGCAGGAAAAGGAATTCGCCTCCGAATCTCGCGGCTACACCGCTACCAAGCACCAGCGCGAAGTCGGCACCGGCTACTTCGACGACATCGCCACCGCGCTCAACCCGAACGCATCCACTTTGGCCCTGGTGGGATCCACCGAAGAAGGCCAGTTCCACTAGCGCTTACCGTTCGACGGCGGTTCTCGCCTCCGGCCTTCGGTCCGACATTGCACCACTCACCGGAGTGCCGCCAACCGCCGTCGAACTTCCCTTTTTCGTCTTTAAGGAGACTGAAATGAACAGCTTCACTGACAACTTCACTATCAACGGGGTCACGTTGACTGCCCAGCCGATCTGCCGGCAGAACGAGGTCCTTACTCCGGATGCGCTGGAATTCGTAGCCAAGCTGCACAAGGCGACGGCGGAGCGCCGGCAAGAGCTGCTGCGGGCGCGGCAGGAGCGCCGGCAGCAGATCAGCAAGGGCCAGGATCCGCGGTTCCTGGCCGAAACCGAGTCGATCCGCAACGACCCGGAGTGGCGCGTCGCTCCCCCGGCGCCGGGCCTCGAAGACCGCCGCGTCGAGATCACCGGTCCGGTGGACAAGAAGATGACCATCAATGCGCTGAACTCCGGCGCCAAGGTGTGGCTCGCGGACATGGAGGACTCCTCCACGCCGTCATGGCGCAACGTGATCCAGGGCCAGCTCAACCTTACCGATGCGCTGGAGCGGCGGATCGACTTCACCTCCCCGGAAGGCAAGGAGTATAAGCTCCGCGCCGCCGAGGAGCTGCCCACGATCGTGGTCCGGCCCCGTGGCTGGCACCTGCCGGAAAAGCACATGCTCATTGACGGCACCCCGGTGGCCGGCGGGATCGTGGACTTCGGGCTGTATTTCTTCCACAACGCCCGCCGGCTGATCGCCCAGGGCAAGGGGCCGTATTTCTACCTCCCGAAGATCGAGAGCCACCTCGAGGCGCGGCTGTGGAACGACATCTTCGTCCTGGCCCAGGACCTACTGGGCATCCCGCAGGGCACCATCCGCGCCACCGTGCTGATCGAAACCATAACCGCGGCGTTCGAGATGGAAGAGATCCTCTACGAACTCAAGGACCACGCCGCGGGCCTGAACGCCGGCCGGTGGGACTACATCTTCTCGCTGATCAAGAACTTCCGCACCCGCGGCCCGCGTTTCGTCCTGCCGGACCGCGGCCAGGTCACCATGACGCAGCCGTTCATGCGGGCCTACACGGAACAGCTGGTGCGGGCT
>NZ_JBFRFD010000277.1:0-4940 GCF_052114645.1 Arthrobacter sp. 2YAF22_2 | reverse complement strand
GGTCCGGGAGCTGGCCCGCATGCTGGCCGGGCAGGAGGACTCCGAGTCGGCCCGCGCACACGCCCAGGAGCTCCTGGACGACGCCAAGCTGTTGCCGCAACAGGCGTAACCGGGACCGTCGTCGTTGCCGGGACGGGACGGGACGGGCTCGGCCGCCGCAGGCCGGGCCGGGACTGGGATGACGATCACAGCGGTGTTTTGTCGAGGCAATGATCAATGGACGCTAGGAGGGCCGAAATGGTGATAGGCTCGAATTCCGTGGTGCAGCGATCAAATTCCCGTGTAAATTCCCGGTTTCCGGGCTCGTCCAAGACGACCAAACACATCTTCGTTACCGGTGGTGTGGCGTCCTCGCTCGGTAAGGGACTGACGGCTTCGAGCCTCGGTCACCTCCTGCGGGCACGCGGCTTGTCTGTAACAATGCAAAAGCTCGATCCCTATCTGAACGTGGATCCGGGCACGATGAACCCCTTCCAGCACGGCGAAGTCTTCGTGACCGACGACGGCGCCGAGACGGACCTCGACATCGGCCACTACGAGCGCTTCCTCGATGAAAACCTCGAGGGTTCGGCCAACGTCACGACCGGYCAGGTCTACTCCACGGTCATCGCCAAGGAACGCCGCGGCGAGTACCTCGGSGAYACSGTSCAGGTCATCCCGCACATCACCGATGAAATCAAGCGCCGCATGCGGCTGCCGGCCGAGGTGAAGAACGCCCCCGACGTGATCATCACCGAAATCGGCGGCACGGTAGGCGACATCGAGTCGCAGCCGTTCCTCGAATCCGCCCGCCAGGTCCGCCAGGACATCGGCCGCGGAAATGTGTTCTTCCTGCACGTCTCACTCGTGCCGTACATCGGTCCCTCGCAGGAGCTCAAAACCAAGCCCACGCAGCACTCCGTTGCCGCGCTCCGCTCCATCGGCATCCAGCCCGAAGCGATTGTGATCCGTTCGGACCGCGAAGTCCCGCAGCCCATGCGCGACAAGATCGGCCGGATGTGCGACGTCGACATCGACGCCGTCATCGGTTGCCCGGACGCACCGAGCATCTACGACATCCCCAAGACACTGCACTCCCAGGGCCTGGATTCCTACATCGTCCGCGCCCTCGACCTGCCGTTCAAGGATGTCGACTGGACCAGCTGGGACAAGCTCCTCGACGCGGTTCACAACCCCAAGCACGAGGTGGAGATTGCCCTCGTGGGCAAGTACATCGACCTGCCTGACGCTTACCTGTCCGTGACCGAGGCGCTGCGTGCCGGCGGCTTCGCCAACAACACCAAGGTCAAGATCCGCTGGGTCCCTTCGGACGAATGCGAAACCCGCGAAGGTGCGGTCAAGTCCCTGGACGGCGTGGACGCGATCTGCGTTCCCGGCGGCTTCGGCATCCGCGGCCTCGAAGGCAAGCTTGGCGCCCTGAAATACGCCCGCGAAACCAAGCTCCCGGTCCTCGGCCTGTGCCTGGGCCTGCAGTGCATGGTGATTGAATACGCCCGCAACGTGGTTGGCCTCGAAGGAGCGTCCTCCTCGGAATTCGAACCGGACTCCAAGTACCCGGTCATCGCCACGATGGAAGAGCAGCTCGACATCGTGGAGGGCAGGGGAGACCTGGGCGGCACCATGCGCCTGGGCCTCTACGAAGCCAAGCTGGACGAGGGCTCGGTTATCGCCGAAACGTACGGCACCACCAAGGTCAGCGAACGCCACCGCCACCGCTACGAGGTTAACAACAAGTACCGCGAGCAGATCGCCGCCCAGGGCCTGGTGTTCTCCGGAACCTCACCCGACGGCAAGCTGGTGGAGTACGTGGAACTTCCCCGTGAAGTCCACCCGTACTACGTTGCCACGCAGGCGCACCCGGAGCTAAGCTCACGGCCGACCCGCCCGCATCCCCTGTTCGCGGGACTGGTCAAGGCCGCCCTGGACCACCAGCACGGCCCCGCCAAGCCAGCGGGGACTGCCAAGGCTGCTGCCAAGTCGGCTCCGGTAGAGTCCAAATAACTACCAACTGAATCAAAGGACGGCGCGATGCCCGGTAAGCCTGAGACCCCCAATGCTGCACGGCAGGTTTCGGATGAGCCGAGCCCGCGCCGTCTTTTGTCTTCGGAGAAGGTCTACCAAGGCCGGATCTGGGATGTTGTCAGCGACAGCTTCCAGCTGAACGACGACGGCGAGCCCCTGGTCCGCGACTACATCGACCACCCCGGCGCCGTGGCCGTACTCCCGATGAACGACGACGGCGAGATCCTGCTGATCAAGCAATACCGGCACCCGGTCGGTATGGCCCTCTGGGAGATTCCGGCCGGACTGCTTGATGTCGAGGGTGAGGACTTCGTTGTTGGGGCGGCCCGGGAGCTCGCCGAGGAAGCCGATCTCGTGGCTGGGCGCTGGGACGTGCTGTCCGACTTCTTCAATTCACCTGGTTCCTCCAGCGAAGCTATCCGCATCTACCTGGCCCGGGACTTGAGCGACGTCCCCGGCCACGAACTGCACGTCCGCACCGACGAGGAAGCCGAAATCGAACTGCACTGGATTCCGCTCGACGACGCGGTCCGGGCAGTGCTGGAAGGGCGCCTGCACAACCCATCCGCCGTCGTCGGGATCCTCGCCGCCGCCGCGGCCAGGGCCGACGATTTCCGGGGCCTCCGTCCGGGCGACGCGCTCTGGCCGGCCCACCCCAGCCAGCGCTGATGACCGGGCTGCTGGCGGCCGAACCGCCCGCCGTCGAACCGGCCGCAGTCGGAGCTCCCGCCCAGCCGTCGGCTGCCCGGCCACCGACCGCCGTTGACCGGGCGATGACCGACTACCTCCAGCACATGGGGGTGGAGCGCGGTCTCGCCGCCAACACCCTGTCCGCCTACCGGCGGGACCTTGCCCGCTACGCCCGGCATCTCGCCGCGGCCGGACGACGCCGCCCCGAAGAGATCACCCGGCGCGACGTGACTGCTTTCGTCCAGGCCCTCGCCGATGGGTCCGACGGCGGCTCCGCCTTGGGCGTGCGCTCGACAGCCCGGACCGTCGTCGCGGTCCGTGGCTTACACAAGTTCTGGGCGCTGGAAGGTGTCACCCCGACCGACCCTGCCAGTGACGTACACCCGCCGATGCCGGGCAAACGGCTGCCCAAGGCCATCACGGTCGACGAGGTCACCCGCATCCTGGAAGCAGTCGGGACGGACACAGCCACCGGTCTCCGTGACAGGGCCCTGCTCGAGTTCCTCTATTCCACCGGTGCACGCATCAGCGAGGCCGTCGGCCTGGACGTCGACGATATCTCGCTGCAGGGGGACGGGGAACCCGGCAGCGCCGGTCCCGGAAGTGAGGGCCCCGCCATCGTCCGACTGTTCGGCAAAGGCTCGAAGGAACGGCTGGTGCCGCTGGGATCCTTCGGCGCGCGGGCCTTGGACGCCTACCTGGTTCGCGGCCGGCCGCTGCTGGGAGCCAAGGGCAAAGGCACCCCCGCGCTGTTCCTCAATGCACGGGGCGGCCGCATCAGCCGGCAAAGCGCATGGACCATCCTGAAGGCCGCGGCGGAGAAAGCCAACATCACCAAGGACGTCTCGCCCCACACGATGCGGCACTCCTTCGCCACCCATCTGCTCGAAGGCGGGGCGGACGTACGCGTCGTACAGGAGCTCCTGGGCCACGCTTCCGTGACCACCACTCAGGTCTACACGCTGGTCACGGCAGACACGCTGCGGGAAATCTATGCCGCAGCGCACCCAAGGGCGCTAGGCTGAGCCGCAGGCGCCTCGGCGAGGGACGCCGTTGTTGGCCGCTTGCCGGCTGCTCCGGGCCATCGGCCCAACTTCCCCTCATCCTCACCTTGCTTTTCGCTCGGCGGCGGTGTGTCTGAACCTAGTCGTGGTCGCTTCGTTAATTGTCGGTGCCTGCTTCTAGTGTGGGGTTATGGAGAGCGGAGCGGCTTGGAGTGCGGAGATCCGGGAGGCCCTGGCGGCCGTCACCGCGTCCGCTGCTGCTCTGGATGCTCTTATTGACGAAGGAGTCGAGCCCACCGATCCGCTGCGGAGACTGGCGGATGACTGCCTGGACGCCCTGGCCGAGGCCGCCCGGTGGGAGGCTCGGATGGCGGCGTTGAAGGTTCGGCTGACCGCTGAGTACACCCGGGTGGCCGACGCCCTGGCGCCGCCGGCGCGATCCCCGCAGGAGTGCACCGCGCGGGAGATGGCCACCGTCTCCGAGCTCGCCTGCGTCCTGACCGTGAGCGAACGGGCCGCGGGGGCGCTGATGTCCGAAGCCCGGACCTTGACGGCGGCGCTGCCGCTGACCCTGCGAGCCCTGCAGGCCGGAACGATCTCTTGGCAGCACGCCAGGATCGTCGTGGACGAAACTGCGACTCTGGACCCGGCGAGTGCGGCCGCGCTGGAAGCGCACTTCCTGGACCCCGACGCGCCCAACCCCGCCCGCGGATGCCCGGCCGGGGAGCTCGTCCCGGGCCGGTTCCGGGCGAAGGCACGCGCCTGGCGAGAACGTCACCACACGGTCAGCATCGAGAGACGCCACGCCAAAAGTGCCGAGAACCGGCGGATCGAATACAGCCCCGACCGGGACGGCATGGCCTGGCTATCCGCCTACCTGCCTGCCGATACCGCCGCAGGGATCTGGGAACGCGCAACCGCTGCCGCCCGCAGCCTGCAAGGCCCGGCGGAGCCCCGCACCCTGACCCAGCTCCGCGCCGACGTCGCCTCGACGTGGCTGCTGCGCGGCGGCGCTGACTCCCGCACGCCTGACGGCGCAACTGGCGACGGTGGCATGGCTCTGACCGGGGGTGTGCCGTCTCCCCGGGCCCAGGTCCTGATCACCGTTCCCGTCATGTCCCTGCTCGGCTGCACGGAGGAACCGGCGACGCTGGACGGTCACGGCCCGATCCCGCCGTCGATGGCCCGCCGCCTCATCAGTGACGGCGCCGATTCTTTGTACCG
>NZ_JBFRFD010000276.1:0-4947 GCF_052114645.1 Arthrobacter sp. 2YAF22_2 | reverse complement strand
CTCCAGTTCCCGCAGGAGCCTGGCCGGTGCAGGCGAGCCCGGACCGCCGCCGTCGCGCGCCCCTGCGTCGGGTCCGTTCTTGCCGCCCGGCGCGGTGAAGATCGCGAGCAGGGTGCCGTCGGCGTCGTCGTCGGCCTCGAGATAGTCGCGGACGTTCCGGGCGAAGGCGGCCAGCCCGGGGCCGCGGCTGCGGGACGGGTCCGGGAGGTCGACGCGCAGGGTGGCGCCGAGCCGCTTCCCCTGCATGGTCATGGCGACGAGACTGTGGGTCGGCCAGTAGCCCAGCGAATGCGGGATGAACCCCAGGATGTCTTCGGGGCCGGTGACTTTCAGGTGGTCGGGAGGTGTCATAAGCCCAGCCTCCCCCGGGCCTGCCGGCCGGTCAGCCCGGCAGCTTCCCTATGTGGACAAGGGCAGCGGCAACCGCGGTGGACAAAGGCGGACGAGTCCCGTCAGGGAGTGCGGCGGCGCTCCGCGGCGGACCTGCGCCGCCCTGCCAGCGCCTTGAGCAGCGGCGGCACCACGACGCCTTGTGCCGCCATCTGCCGGCGCACCTTCCGCCTGATGACCAGGATGGCCGTCGCGCCGACCGCCAGCAGCAAGAACTGCACGCACAGCGCCACCCGGAACGCGCCGAGGCTGTAGAGCCTCTCCGGCGAGAACCCCGCCACGTGCAGGGCGTCCAGGGTCACCCCGATCAGGAAGATCGACAGCAGCGCGGCGATGAAGCCGCCCACGTTGACGATGCCGGTGGCGGTGCYGATCCGATGGGCCGGGTTGAAGGTCCGGGCAAAGTCGAAGCCGATCATCGAACCGGGGCCGCCGATGGCCAGGACCACCACGAGGCCGGCGAGCAGCCAGAGCGGCGACCGGGCCGGCTGCAGCAGCACCGTGGCCCAGGCGGCGGCCGTGGCGCCGGAGATCAGCAGCACCATGGTGGACCGGCGCAAGGGGTGGCGGGCCACGAAGCTGCCCATCAGCGGCCCGGAAGCAATCCCGGCGCCCACGTAGAGAGCCATCAGGACCGACACCGTGGCGGTGTCCAGCCCCTGCGCCGAGAGCAGGAAGGGGTAGCCCCAGGTCATGGCGAAGACGGTGCCGCTGAATTGGACCGTGAAATGGCTCCACATCCCCAGCCGGGTCCCCGGCTGACGCCAGGCCGCCGAGAGTGAAACGCCGGTGGCCCGGAGCCCCTGGGAAGGTTTCTGTGCGGCATGTCCCGGCGGCAGGTCCTGCAGCAGCACCACCACCAGCACGACAGCGAGCCCGGACATGCCGGCCAAGGTCAGGAAGGCGGGTGTCCAGCCGGCGGAGTGCAGGATGATCGCGAACGGCACCACGGAAAAGAGCTGGCCGAGCTGGCCGGACATGCCGGTGAGCTGGGTCAGCAACGGCACCTTGGACGGGGCGAACCAGAGCGGAATGAGCCGGATCACGGAGACAAAAGTCATCGCATCGCCAGCTCCCACCAGCACGCGGCCCAGGACACCGCCGGGAATACTGTCGGCAAACGCCAGCTCAAGCTGGCCCAGACCCATCAACAGGGCACCGCCGGCCAGCATGGCGCGGGACCCAAACCGGTCCACGAGCACCCCGACCGGGATCTGCAGGGCGGCGTAAACCAGCAACTGCAGGACGGTGAAGAAGGAGATCTCGGCGGCGCTGGCGTGGAACCGGGCGGTCGCTTCCAGCCCCACGACGCCGAAGGAGGTGCGCTGGCTTACGGCCACCAGGTACGCGAAGACCCCGATGATCCAGATCAGCCAGGCGCGGGGTGAGGTCACTCCCCCATTATGCCCCGCTATTGCGCCCTACTCGTCTTAAATCGTATTTATTCGCTCGGTTCCTCGCGGGCCAGATACGCCTCGACGGCGGCACCGAGCGCATCGGCGTTGGGTAGCTGATCGTTCTCGTCCGCGAGCAAAGACCGGCGCACCGTGCCCTCGGCTTTCTCGTCGTACTTGGTCTCCAGCCGCGCCACGACCTGCCGGACCTCCTCGGAGGCATCGATCTGCTGGGCGATCTGSCGGCCTACTTCCCGGCCGGCCTCGCGCAGSCGGTCMGYMGGAAGCATCAGGGASGTTGCGGCACCAAGGTATTCCAGCCCGGCGACGGCTGCCGTCGGGTACTCGGCCTCGGCCAGGTAATGCGGGACGTGGATGACGTAGCCGGCAATGTTCCGGCCCGCATCAATGAGCCGGAGTTCCACGATGTGGCCGATGGCGGCGGGCACCTCGACGGTGGGCTTCCAGACGGAGATGCCCTCGATCAGTTCGGGCCGGTTGCCGTGCACGGTGACGCCCACCGGGCGGGTGTGCGGGACCGGCATCGGGATGGAGTGGATCCAGGCCGCGAGGTTGACGTCCAGATCCTGCACGATGCCGACGACGGCGCGGGCGAAACGCTCCCATTGCAGGTCCGGCTCGAACCCGGCCAGCAGCAGGAACGGCTTCCCAAGCCCGTCGATCAGCCGGTACAAGGCCAAGCTCGGGGCCTGGTAGTCCTGCAGGTGGTCCTCGACGAAACTCACCTGCGGCCGCCGCGAGCGGTAGTCGATCAGCTGGTCGGCGTCGAACTCGGCGATGAGCTCGGCGTCGAGGGTGTCGAGCAGTTCCGCGGTGATCTGCTTGACGACGTGGCCGGCATCGGCGAAGCCGGTGAAGCCCATCAGCAGGTTCAGCCCGCGCAGTTCGGGATTGCGGAACAGCGCGTCATCACGGACGTACAGCGTTTCGGGATCCAACAGGGAGCCGGAAATCCGTTCCATCACGGCATGTTCCTTTCGCAGTAGCAGGTGGAGGGTCGGGACCGCCGCTGAGTTCCGCAGGGCGGGACCCGCGGGAGCGGACCTCGCGGGAGCGCAGGCCCAGCTTGCGTGCCGGTACCTGCTACAACGCGCCGCCTCCCGGGGTAATTCCTGCCCCCGGTGTGGGCCAGCTCTCACTAAATTGAACTCCGGCGGCAGGGAGAGACTACGATCGGAACTGGCCTTAGAGACGGCCGTGCAGACACCCGGTGGCGTGCAAAGCCGACGGTGGCTCAGGTACCCAAGGCAGGGCGCCGAACATGCAGTTCCTGCCGAAATATCACAGAGAATTGAGGACTGTCCTCGTGCTTAAGAATACCGAAGTCAAGCTGAGTGCGATCGCCGGAGACTTGAAGAAGTCGCCGTCCGACGCCCTCGTCGTGGGCGTGGGGCAGGGCGCCGACGGCCCCGTGCTGCTGGACAACCCGCTGAGCGCCAAGGCGGCCGAGGCGCTGGCGGAGTCGCTGGGCGTTCTCGGCCTCACCGGCGCAGTGGACCAGGTGCACCGCCTCCCCGGACTTCCGGAGGCCGGCGCGTCCGTCCTCGTCCTCGCCGGCGTCGGCAAGGTCACCGCGGGTACCCCGCTTTCGGAGGAAGCCCTGCGCCGCGCCGCCGGCTCGGCGATCCGTCAGCTCGCCGGCATCGCCACCGTCACCCTCGCGCTTCCGACGCCGGACCTCGCCGCCGCCGCCGCCGTCGCCGAAGGCGCCGCGATGGGCGCCTACTCCTTCAACGAATACCGCACCGCGCAGGACGGCCGCAAGGACCCGGTCAAGAGCGTCCGGATCCTCACCGACCTCGCCGCGGACAAAGCGCTGGCCCCGGTGCTGGAGCGGGCCGCCCTGATCGGCAAGGCTGTCAACGCCACCCGCTCGCTGGTGAACCAGCCGCCGAGCCACCTCTACCCCGAAACCTTCGCCGAAGCCGCCAAGGATCTGGCGAAGGGCCTGCCGGTGAAGGTCACGGTCTGGGACGAGAAGCGCCTGGAGAAGGACGGCTTCGGCGGCATCCTCGGTGTCGGCAAGGGTTCCACCCGGCAGCCGCGCCTGGTCAAGGTCGAATACGCCCCTGCCAAGGCAACCGCCAAAATCGCGCTGGTGGGCAAGGGCATCACGTTCGACACCGGCGGAATCTCGCTCAAGCCGCACCTGGGCATGGGCGAGATGAAGTCCGACATGGCCGGCGCCGCCGTCGTCCTCAACACCGTCCTGGCCCTCGCCGAACTGGGCTTGCCRGTGAAGGCGACCGCCTGGCTGTGCATCGCGGAGAACATGCCCTCCGGCGCGGCCCAGCGCCCCGCCGACGTGCTGACCATATTCGGCGGCAAGACCGTCGAGGTCCTGAACACCGACGCCGAGGGCCGCCTGGTCATGGCCGACGGGATCGTGGCCGCCAGCCAGGAGTACCCGGATGCGATCATCGACGTCGCCACCCTCACCGGAGCCCAGCTGATCGCCCTGGGCGACCGCACCGCCGGGGTGATGGGCGCCGACTCCGTCACCGGCGCGATCAAGGCCGCGGCCGACCGCGCCGGCGAGCTGGTCTGGCCGATGCCGCTGCCCGAAGAACTGCGCCCCAGCCTGGACTCGCAGGTGGCGGACATCGCCAACATCGGCGAACGCCACGGCGGCATGATGACGGCAGCCGTCTTCCTGCGCGAATTCGTCGGCCAGGCCAAGGACGGCGGGCAGATCCCGTGGGCCCACATCGACATCGCCGGGCCGTCCTTCAACAACGGCAGCCCTTACGGTTACAACCACAAGCAGGGCACCGGTTGCACGGTTCGCACGCTGGTGGCCTACGTCGAAGACATCCTCGCGAAGGCTGTCTAGGCGGACCCCGGCCGCCGGCACCGCAGGCCCAGCGTTCATGCGGACCTGTGCCCCGGGCTGATCCCCGGGCCACAGGGCCGCGTGAGACTGGACACAATGCGGTCCACAAACGCCACGGCAAGGTGGAGCATGGATTAGGCGTTCGCTAAGGTGAACCGTAGTTTCAAAACATTGAGCTTCACAGCAGTAGTTCCACAGCAATTCCCAACAGAAGTAATTCCAAACGAAAGGGAACCGGCCGGCCCGCATAATCGCGGCAGACAGGTTCCAAGACCAGATGATGCGTACTCTCGTGTCATCGTTCACGCG
>NZ_JBFRFD010000275.1:0-4987 GCF_052114645.1 Arthrobacter sp. 2YAF22_2 | reverse complement strand
GGCCTGGCGCGGACCGATGCTGCACCGTGCCCTCGAGCAGTTCCTCACGGATGTATATTTCGGTGACCTGGACGCGCTCTTCCTGGACCTGCCCCCGGGAACGGGTGATATCGCCATCTCGGTGGCGCAACTGCTGCCGAAGGCCCGGCTCCTGGTCGTCACCACCCCGCAGGCCGCCGCCGCCGACGTCGCGGAGCGGGCCGGGGCGATCGCAGTGCAGACGGGCCAGAGCGTGGCCGGCGTCGTGGAAAACATGTCCTATCTGGAAATGCCCGACGGCGGCCGGATGGAGCTCTTCGGCAGCGGCGGGGGCGCCGTGCTCGCCGAGCGGCTCTCCGCGACAGTTGGCTCCGAGGTGCCGCTGCTCGGCCAGATCCCGCTCGACATGCTGCTCCGCGAAGGCGGGGACACGGGCGTCCCGCTGGTACTTGGCCGCCCAGAAACACCAGCCGCGCAGGTCTTGGCGGACATTGCCGAAACGCTGGCGTCCAGCCCCCGCGGGCTCAAGGGTATGTCGCTGGGCCTGCAGCCCCGCTGACCCGTCAGCCGTGCTGACGGGTCCACCGGGCCGGGCTGCCTCTAGGTGGCTTCGGTGTCGAATGGGGCGGCGGCGCCCGGCGGAAGCCGCTCGACGACGCGCGCCGGCGGCCGCTCCTCGGCGTGGGCAACCGCAGCCGGCGCTCCGGCGCTCATCGGCTTGGAGTCGTCCTCAAGCAGGGCTTCCTTGATGATCCGGCGCGGATCATAYTGMCGYGGATCGTAYTTCTTCCAGTCSACMTCRTCGATGTCGATGCCGACTTCTTCCTTGATCTGCTCGCGCGCKCCSGASGCCATCCGCCGGACTTCCTTGACGATGTTGGCCAGCTTCTGGGTGTATTCGGGCAATCTGCTGGGGCCGATCACCAGTAGGCCGATGATCAGCAGAAGAATGAACTCCGGTCCGTTGATTCCAAACACTCTAGGAAGATTACCCTCTCAGTCAGGCGTGCGACGATTCGGCGAAGCCCCGACCGCAACCCGGTCGAGGGAGCAACTCAGGCGCGGGGTCGTTGTGTCCGCTCATCGGGCCAAGAGCTCCGCAATCCGTCCTAGGCCCCGCTCCAGCCGGACCGGTACCTCTTCGCCGTTTTGAGGCACCTCCGCCGGGCCGGGACCGGCGTGCGCGAGGGCGCTGACGCCCTTCTCGGCCTGTTCTTCCGGGAGCTCAGAGACGTAGGTGAATGTGGCGTCCGGCGTGCGGTAGATGGCCCGGAACGGGGGTTGCCTGTTGACCCAGAGCGTGCCGGCCGCCGCGGCGGCGGGCCCCAGCCCGGCAGCCACGAAGCCATCCGCGGCCGCCTGGTGGCCGGTGAGGACGTTGACCGGCGCTGCGGGGTCCGGCGGCCCTGCCCCGCCTGCGCCGCCGGCCCTGGGTCCTGCTGCGGCATGCTGCTCCAGGACGGTGGCAAAGTGCGCGCCGTCGGTGAGGCGGAGCTCCAGGACCTGCGAGCCGAAGGCGACACCGCCGCGGGCCCAGACGAGATGGTAGCCGAGCTCCCGCAGTTCCGGGCAGGCCCAGCCTCTGCCGCGCAGCGCGGAGAGCTGCCCGGCGCTCAGCGCATCGGGGGGCACGACATTGGGCTCACCACTGAGCGACCACGCCGCCCCGGCCACGGTTTCGGAGGACAGCGCCGGGCCGCTGAGCTGCCCGGGGAAGGCCGAGCTGAAGGCGCCGTCGGCGGACGGTGCGGCCTGGCTGCCCAGGGCGTAGGTGGCGCCGCCCATCAGGACCGTAGCCGCGGCCATGCCGGCGGCAATCCGGAGGGCGAGCAGCAGCGGCCTCGCCCGGGCCGGCCGCGGGGGCAGCCCCTGCTGAGGGACGGTGCGGTGCGGCAAGGTCTGCTGCGACGGGGCCGTGTCCCGTTCCTGGCCGGGCGCGGTTCCAGACGGCGTGTGCTCCTCCCCGACGGCAAGCGCGTGCGTGCGTGCCAGCAAGCGGGCGGTCAGGTCCTCGCTGGCGACGGGCACGGCTGCGCCGCGCAGCCGCTCGAGGTATTGCTGTTCGCGCTGCGCGCGGGTGCGGCACGCTGCGCACCGTTCAAGGTGCTCTCGACGTCGTGCCAGGGCGCGGTCGTTGAGCGGCGCCGCACCGAGCCGGACGCTGCCCGGTGTGCGGGCGAGGAACCGGCACTGAAGGCCACCCACGAAGTGTTTCAGCTGCCCCATTGCCTGTTCAGAGCAGGCCGGCGATGCGTGGCATCTTCAGCCGCGGCTTCAGCGGCTGCTTCGCGGCCGCCGGCCTCGGGTCGCGGTGGGCGAGCTTCTCGCGCAGCATCGTCCGGCCTCGGTGGATCCGGGACCTGACTGTGCCGAGTTTGACGTCCAGCGCCGCGGCCACCTCGTCATAGGACAGGCCCTCAAGGTCGCAAAGGACCACGGCGGCGCGGAAGTCCGGCGGCAGCTCCTCGAGTGCGGCCTGCACGTCGAGGTCGAGGTTGTTGAATTCAAAGCTTTGTTCGGGTCCGGGTTCGCGGCCCGGGATGCGGGACTCGGCGTCCTCGGCCAGGGCGTCGAAGCGGATCCGGCTCTTGCGCCGGGCCTGGTCGAGGAAGAGGTTGGTGGTGATGCGGTGCAACCAGCCGTCTAGGGTGCCCGGTTTGAAGTTCTCCAGCGAGCGGAACACCCGGACAAAGACTTCCTGGGTGAGATCCTCGGCGTCGAACTTGTTGCCGGTGAGCCGGTACGCCAAGCGGTACACCTTGGCGGAGTGGTTGGTGACCACTTCTTCCCACGTCGGCCTGACCCACTCGGCCTCGGCCGCGGGTTGCGACTCGTCATTTACAGGGACAGCTGCCCTACCCGACATTGTCCACTCCCCTCGCGGATGGTCCCTACGCCCGGATGGGCTTGCGGCTGCAAGCTCCGTCACCCTTGATTCGACGCCGATCACCTCGCGGATGAGCGGATCACCATCATTTCAAAATTAGCTGAGAATTTCCTGACGCCGGCGTGTCTTCCGCCCACGGCGGAACGCGGCACCGAGCCGCGGCACCGGGCGCAGCACGTGAAGGGGGCACTGAACACAGTACGCTGTATGGGACACTCCCCTCCTGCCCGGAAAGCGATACCCAATGAGCGCCGACAAGTCCACGAGCTGGTCCTACGCAGAAGATCTGCCTGCCGAGGATGAGGTTTTGTTGCACGCTCGCGAACGGTCCTTCGAACTGGGCGTCACTCCGATCGGTCCCGGCGTCGGTGCTGTCCTAACGGTCCTCGCCGCAGCCTCCAAGGCGCAGACGGCGGTGGAAATCGGCACCGGCGCGGGCGTCTCCGGCGTCTGCATCCTGCGGGGGCTCGGCCCGCAGGCGGTCCTGACGACGATCGACGTCGACGTCGAGCACCTCCGTGCCGCCCGGGAGTCCTTCCACGAGGCCGGCAGCCCGGCCAACCGCACCCGCACCATCTCCGGGCGTGCCGGCGATGTGCTGCCGCGGCTGACCGACGGCGCCTACGACCTGGTGTTCATCGACGCTGACAAGCCCAATTACCCGAGGTACGTGGAGCAGGCCATCCGGCTGCTCAAGTCCGGCGGCCTGCTGATCGTCAACGACGCCCTGGACAAGGACCGGGTCTCCAACCCGGCGGCGCGGGAGGCAACCACCGTGGTGCTGCGGCAGATCGGGAAGTCCATCCGCGACGACGACCGCCTCGCCTCCGCCATGCTGCCCACCGGCGACGGTCTGCTGGTGGCGGTCAAGAAATAGAATCAGCCCGGCAAGAAGCAGCCCGGACTCACGCAAAAGGAGGCCCGCCGCCTACCGGCAACGGGCCCCTTCATGTGACAGCAAAAGTTATTCAGTAACGCCGACCAAGCATTCCTTGAGGTTTGTCGCTTCTGCAGCGTTGAGTTCGACCACAAGCCGCCCTCCGCCTTCGAGCGGGACACGCATGATCAGGCTGCGGCCCTCTTTGGTCACTTCCATAGGGCCGTCGCCGGTGCGTGGTTTCATAGCCGCCATGAGGAATATCCCCTCCAGTAGTCCCGTGACTTACCAGCCCGGCCGGGCTGTGTCCGCTTGGTCACACATGCGTCCCGACGACCGTGATGGCGGCCGCCGTGGCTCAACACTCAGTTTTCCGTTGCTTACGGTCCATTATCCCGTAATTACGCGCTTGTAGCTAATCGTTGGACTTTTCCCACGCCGGCGGGAATGCGGCACCACCGGCCCGCAAAGGTGTCGGGCATCACGGCGGGTAGTCGCCGCCGCCGGGCAGTTGGGCCCACGCCCACAGCCACACCACCCAGACCACCTGAAGCAGCAGAAACATCACAACAACCGTCCCTCGGTAGGCGCGGGAGCGGGAAACCAGGGCCGCGCTGAGTGCCAGCGGAAACAGCGGCAGCAGCATCCGGAAGGTGCTGGTCTGTGGGTGCAGGAAGACCAGCAGGTAGCCCATGTAGCAAACGCACCATAGCCTGAGCTCGGCGCCCACCGCCACCACCGGCCGGGACCGCATCAAAAGGACGAAGGCGCCCACGAAGACGAACGGCGCGAAGAGCCCAAGGACCGGCCCGAAGAGCAAGACGCCGGTGTCGAACCACGGTTTGAAGGGCACCAGGTCGTGGCCCCGCCAGACAGTTTCGGTCTTGGTGTAGGCCTGGATGTCGCCCGTGACGGCCCAGGCGATTCCGGGCCAAAGCAGCGCGGCGAGCCCGCTGACCGCGGTCAGCCCGGCCAGCGACCACAGCTCGCGACGGCTGTGTTGTCCCGGGTCGGCGGCCGCGGGTTCCACCTCGCCCGGCGCGGGATGCTCCGCACCCGGGACGGGACCCTGCGCACCCGCGGCGGCGGCCAAGGAGCGGCCGCGGATCAGGACCAGGAGGTGCGGATAGGCGCGGTAGATGAACAGCAGTCCGACCGTGGCGGCGAAGGGCACACCGGTGGGTCGCGACAGGCACATCAGGAGCACCACCGGCATGGCCCACAGGTAACGCCGGCGCACCACG
>NZ_JBFRFD010000274.1:0-5009 GCF_052114645.1 Arthrobacter sp. 2YAF22_2 | reverse complement strand
GTTGTGGACGGGCTATCTCTTYCTGGAGGGCTTYGACCTSGGCGTCGGCATGCTCATGAARSYSTTCGCCCGGAACGACACGGAGCGCCGGGTGCTGCTGAACACCATCGGTCCGGTCTGGGACGGCAACGAGGTCTGGCTGCTCACCGCCGGCGGTGCCACGTTCGCGGCCTTCCCGCTCTGGTACGCGTCCCTGTTCTCCGCGCTTTACCTGCCGCTGCTGGTGGTCCTCGTGGCGCTGATCTTCCGGGCCGTGGCGATCGAGTACCGGGGCAAGGTGGACACGCCGCAGTGGCGCGCCCGCTGGGACTGGGCCCTCGCCCTCGGGTCGCTGGTGGCAGCCTTCGGCGTCGGAGCCGCGCTGGCGCTGACCACCACGGGGCTGCCGCTGAACGCCAACGGGGACCGTGTGGGCGGCCCGTTCGCCTGGTTTACCGGCTACGCCGTGCTGGGCGGCCTCGCCGTCGTCTGCTTCTCCCTGCTGCACGGACTCGCCTTCCTGGCCCTGAAGACCGACGGCGAGATCCGGCACCGCGCGCGGCAGTGGTTCGCGCGGCTGCTGCCAGTGCTGATCCTGCCGATCGCCGGCTGGGCCGTCGCGATGCAGGTCCAGGCCGGCAAGGCCTGGACGCTGGCCGCCGTCGTCGTCGCCGTCGTGGCTGCCGTCCTGGCCTGGAACTTTGCCCGCCGCGGCGCGGAAGGCCGGGCCTTCATCGCCCTGGGCGCCTTCCTGCTGCTCGGCAGCGCCTCAATCTTCGGCGCCGCGTTCCCGGTCGTGTTGCCCTCCACCCTGAACCCGGAATTCAACCTGACCGTCGCGAATGCGTCATCCTCGGAGTACACCCTGGGCCTGATGACAATCGTCGCCTGCGTGGGGCTGCCGCTGGTCGTCGCCTACCAGGCGTGGACCTACTGGGTGTTCCGCCGCCGGGTCAGCGCCGAGCACATTCCCGAGGCGCACAGCTTCCTGCCCGCGATTGCCGCCAAGGCCCTGGCGCCGAAGGACTAGCCGCCGATGAAACCGCAGTTCCCCGCCGGCCCTGCCACCCGATCGGCGCTCTACCTGCTGGGGCTCCTGGCAGCGCTCAAGGCGCTGTCGCTCGTCCTGATGGGGCAGGCAATCGCCGCCATGCTGGCCGGGCTGATGGTCCACAACCCGGCCTGGGCCGAGCAACTGGGTTGGGGCCTGGCCGGGGTGGTGCTGCGCTCGCTCACCGTGTGGGCGCAAGCCGTCGCGTCCCGGCGCGCGGCGCTTGGCGTCAAGGAGGAGCTGCGCTCACGGCTGATGGACCGGGCCCTGCACACCGGAACCCGCGCCGCCGGGCCGGCCGACGGCGGGCTCGCGGTGCTGGCCACCAGGGGACTGGACGCCCTGGACAACTACTACACGCAATTCCTCCCCGCCCTGGTGAACTGCGCCGCCATTCCGCTGCTGCTGGGGGTCCGGATCCTGTTCGCGGACTGGATCAGCGCCGTGGTGGTCGTCCTGACCGTCCCGCTCGTGCCGCTGTTCATGGTCCTGATCGGCCGGTACACCGACGACCGGGTCATGGACGCCCAGTCGGCGCTGTCCCGGCTCTCCGCCCACATGCTGGAGCTCGCCAAGGGCCTGCCCGTGCTGGTGGGCCTGGGCCGCGCCACCGCCCAGCGCAGGGCCCTCGAGGATATCTCGGAGGAATACCGCTCCAAGACCATGGCGACCCTGCGCACCGCGTTCCTCTCGGCCCTGGCCCTGGAGCTTATCGCCACGATTTCCGTCGCCGTGGTCGCCGTCTTCATCGGCGTCCGGCTCGTACACGGGGACATGGCCCTCGAGGCGGGACTGCTGGCCCTGATCCTGGCACCGGATTGCTACCTCCCGCTGCGCGAACTCGGCACCGCCCACCACGCCAGCGACGACGGCCGTGCGGCGCTCGCCGACAGCACCGAAGTCCTCGACGCGGAGCAGGTGGCGCCGCTCGTTCCGGCCGCAGCCGCCGGCCGTGGCGGACTTGACCGGTCCGGTCCGCCGGCCGTCACTGTCAGCGGGCTGGGCGTGCGCTACGCCGGCCGCGGCGACACCGCCGTCGGGCCGCTGAGCTTCAYGGCCGCCCCGGGCACGATCACCGCGCTGGACGGTCACAGCGGGGCCGGGAAGAGCACGGTGCTGGGTGTACTGGCCGGCACGGTCGGCGCCGGCCCCGGCGCGGAAGTCACCGGCCGGCTGGAGGGATTCACGACGGCGGACCTGGCCTGGGTGCCGCAACACCCCGTAATGGTCGAAGCCACCGTCCTCGAGGAAATCCTGCTCTATCTGGGTGCCTCCCCGGCCGGGTCCCCCTCGACGGGCAGCACCGAAGCGATGGCCGAGGCCCAGCGCTGCCTCGCGGCCTGCGCCGCGGGGCACCTCGCCGCGAAGCACCCCGCCGAACTCAGCCCGGGGGAGCTGCGCCGGGTGGCCGTGGCCCGAGGGCTGGCCCGAATCGCGGCCGGCGCCACGGTGCTCCTGCTGGACGAGCCCACCGCGCACCTGGACCGCGCAGCCGCCGACGCGGTCAGCCGCACTATCGCGGCCCTGCGCGGGAAGGTCACCGTCCTGCTGGTGGCCCACGACCGGCAGACCCGGGAACTCGCCGACCAGCTGGTGCACGTCGGCAGGAGCTCCGCCGGCCACGAGGCCGCCGCTGACTTCCCGGCCGCCGCTGAGGCGGCCGAAGGGCTCCGGGGGCAGCACATCATGGCGCCGGAAGCGGTCGAAGGTCCCGAACCGACCGGCGCCCTCAACCAGACCGGACCTGAAATTTCCGCCGCCGGAGCTGAAAAGTTCGGGACGGCAGTTGGCCAGCTGCGCCGGCTGCTGGCGCCGGTCGCCGGCAAGTTTGCGGCGGCGGGCGCCGTCGGCATCCTCGCCGCGCTGTTCGCCGTCGCCCTGTCCGGCCTGTCCGGCTGGCTGATCCTTCGCGCCAGCGAACAGCCGCCGATGCTCTATCTGCTCACCGCTATCGTGGGGGTGCGCTTCTTCGGCATCGGCCGCGCCGCCCTTCGCTACTCGGAACGGCTGCTGCTCCACGATGCGGTCTTCACCGCCCTGACCCGGCTCCGCGGCCGGCTCTGGGAGTCGCTGAGCCGCCGGGCCCTCTCGCTCCGGCGGCTCCTGCAGGGCGGCAACGTCCTGGGCGCGGTGATTGACGACGTCGACACCGTCCGGGAACTGTTGCCGCGGGTGGTCCTGCCGCCGCTGACTGCCGTGGCCGTCGGGGCGGCTGCCGTCACCGGCATCGGCCTGCTGCTTCCCGCGGCGCTGCCCGCCGTGGTCGCAGCCGCCGTCGTCAGCCTGGTAGCAGCGCCGGCACTGGCGCTGCTCGCCGACCGGATGTCCGCCCGCGCCGAACAACAACTGCGTTCCGGCGTCCTGCGCCGCGTCGCGGCGGCCCTGGACGCCCGCGCCGAACTCCACGCCAACGGTGTCGCTTCCCCGGTTCTGGCCGCCATCCGGCGGGACGACCGGGCCGCGACGGCGGCGTCGCAGCGTTCCGCCGTCGCCGAGGGGCTCGGCCAGGGAATCACCGTGCTGGCCGGCGGGGCCGCCGCCCTGGCCAGCGCTGTCCTCGCCGCCCCGCTGGTCCTCAGCGGTGCGGCAGCGCCCGGGACCGTCGCCGTCGTGGTACTGCTCCAGCTGGCGCTAGTGGAACCATATTCGGCCATCACGACGGCGGTACGCCAGTACCCGGCGCTGCGGTCCGTGCTGCGCCGGATCAGCGACTCCGGCGTCCTGGCGCCGGCAGCCGCGGACCTTTCCGTTGGTCCGGTGCTGCTGGCTGCGCGCCGCGGCGGCCGGCCCGGGGTGGACCTCGAGAACCTGGCCGCGGCCTGGCCGGGCGGCCCCCTGGTGTTCAGCGGGCTGTCGGCCAGCGCCGAACCCGGCCGCTGGCTGGCCGTGACCGGAGCCTCCGGGTCCGGCAAGTCGACGCTGCTGGCGGTCATGCTCGGCTTCCTGCCGGCCGCGTCCGGCCGGCTCGCCTTGACCGGCCGCGCCGCCTGGTGCCCGCAGGAGGCACACCTCTTCGACTCCACCATCCGCGGCAACCTGATGCTGGGACTGCCTGAGGCCGATCGTCCCTCGGATGCTGCCACAGCCGCTGCCGGGACCGCGGCCCTCGAGCGGCAACTAAGGGAGGCGCTGGCCGCCGTCGGGCTGGAACCGCTGCTCGGGAGGCTCGCCCGGGGCCTGGACACCCCCATCGGCCCCGGCGGCGCCTTCCTCAGCGGCGGCGAACGCCAGCGCCTGGCGGTGGCCCGGACGTTGCTCACCGGCGCCGACGTCATCCTGCTGGATGAGCCCACGGCCCACCTGGACGCGGAAGCGGGCCGGACGATGCTGGCCGAACTGCGGCGCGGGCTGGCCGGCCGCACGGTGGTCCTGGTGACGCACAACCCGGAGGACATCAGCCCGGCTGACAGCCGGCTGGACCTCGATCTGGCCCGGTCACCACAAGCGGAGCCGGCGCTGGCGCAGGGGTAGGGCGGCGGCTAGCCTGTTCRCATGAACGCACCAAGCGACGTCGATCCGAGGGCCGGACTGGATGGCCGCCTGTCGTGGCGGGCCGCCCGCGGCGCGGATCTGGACGGCTGGGCCGCGCTGATAGCCCGGACCGCCGCCGTCGAACGGCCCGTCTGGTTCGAGCGCTGCGAGGATCTGGTCCAGATCCTCGCATCGCGGAAGAACCCGGCCGCCGGGAACAGCATCCTCGGCTTCGACGCGCAGGGGGTGGCCCGGGCCTACGGACGGATCACGAAAAACCCGGACGGCGAGAAGGCAGTCGGCTTCGGCTGCGTCGATCCGGGATGGCAGGGCACCGGCGTCGGGACCGGGCTGCTCGGCTGGATGGAAGCCCGGACCCGGCAACGCTTCGCCTCCGATGCCGCGACCGGCGCGGCCCCCAGGCTCCGGCTCTACATGGAGCAGCAGCACACCCACCAGGCCGCGCTGTTCAAGGAGCGCGGCTACCGGATAGTGCGCTACTACAACG
>NZ_JBFRFD010000273.1:0-5039 GCF_052114645.1 Arthrobacter sp. 2YAF22_2 | reverse complement strand
GCGCAGCATAGAGCTCGCGGGTGGTCGCCACCAAGAAACGGGAACCCACCATGTCGTCCAAACGCACTCCGTCGGCGAGGATCGGCTGCGTTGCCAGCCGGCCGGCGCGTTCGTCGGTGCCGCCTTCGTGCAGGCCTGGTCCCAGGGGCGGCGAAACAGGTGCCGATGCCGCTGGGTTCGCCCGGATGAAGGCATCGCGTTTCTTGGCGACCTCGGCCTCGGTGGTCTGCAGGAAGCCGGCGGCATTGGCAGCCTGCTCCACCCAGAACCGTGCGTGCGGCAGGCGCTCGGACTCATAGGTGTCGAGAAGGCTGTCATCGGCGGCACCACGCTTGACGGCGTCGAGCTTCCACACCAGGTTGGCCACATCGCGCATTCCGGCGCACAAACCCTGCCCAAAGAGCGGGGGCGCCTGGTGCGCGGCATCGCCTGCCAGGAAGATGTTGCCGGCACGCCACTGTTGGGAAATGCGTCCCCGAAAGGTGTAGGTCGCCAGCCGGTCCGCGGTGAACTTGTCCGCCGGCAGCACACCGTGGCTGAGGCGTTCGAGGCCAGCCGGGGTTGTGATTTCCTCGGGGTTATCCCCGGGCATCAGCATGAATTCCATGCGCACGCGCTTGCCGGGGAGCCGGATCCACAGGGCAGGCCGCGAGTGGTGGCCCAGGAATATCATGTCGGAAGACAGGCCCGGGCTGCCTTCAAGGATACCGTCAGCGACCAGCCACTGCGCATCCTCGCCGATTTTTTCGGTCTCGATGTTCAGCGCCTTGCGGCTCTGTGAGCGGGCTCCGTCCGCCGCGATGGCCCAACGGGCGCGGATGAGGGATTCCTCGCCGTCCGCGTTTTGCACCGCGACTTCGACACCCTCTTCGGCGTTGCGTACCGAGAGCACTGTCATGCCGCGGCGCAGTTCGACACTTGGAAGATCCTCGACAACCTCCTGCAGCAGGACCTCGATGTCAGGCTGGTGGAAAGTGAGGTCGTCGTGCCAACCTTGGTTACCGAGTTGGCCGGTTGGAACGGAAACCAGGACCTCGCGCGCCTCGTTCTCGATGTGCATCGAGGCCATCGGCAGTGTGGCCTTGGCGAAACGTTCGGCCACCCCCAGCGACTGGAGGATGCGGAAAGTTTCGCCGTCGAAGTGCACGGCACGTGCGGTGGGCCAAGCCTGGACCTCGCGTTCCACGCCGACGGCGCTGAGGCCGGCACGGCCGAGCAGTGCCAGCGCCGTTACCCCCACGGGCCCTCCCCCGACCACCACCACGTCAACGTTGACGATGTGAGTCATGTMGCTCCTTTGAGTTCAGTACGTATCGTTTCGTATAAAAGTAACATCCGTCACGTCGCTGCACAAGCGTCTGCGACGGCTTGAGTGTAAGTAGGGCCCTCAACTCAGGCCTTCCAAACCGTCTTGAGGTTGCAGAACTCCCGGATACCGTCGGCGGCGAGCTCACGACCGAAACCGGAGCGTTTGATCCCACCGAAGGGCAGCTCCGGGTAAGAGACGGTCATGCCGTTGATGAACACCGCGCCTGCGTCGAGGCTGGCCGTGAACCAGGCCTCCTCTTCGACGTCATTAGTCCAGATCGAGCTGGAAAGCCCGAAGCTGGTCTGGTTGGCGATGCGCAGGGCGTCTTCCCGATCAGAGGCGCGGTACAGGGACGCGACGGGGCCGAAGGTCTCTTCCTTAACGATCCGCATTTCTTCGGTCAGGCCGGCCAAGACTGTGGGGACGTAGAAGAAGCCGGGACCGTCAGGAATCGTTCCCCCGGTCAGCACCTGCGCCCCCAGTGCGCGGGCGTCCTCAACGAGCTCGGCCAGCTCGTCTCGTCCGGACGCGGTGGCCAGCGGTCCCACCTGGGTTGCGGGATCCAGCGGATCACCAACGACAAGCTCCGACATCAGCTTCGCAAATTCGGCGGCGAAGGAATCATAAACGTCGGTGTGCACGATGAAGCGCTTGCCAGCGATGCAGGACTGGCCGTTGTTGCTGATTCGCGCACGGACGGCCGTCGCGGCAGCAGCGGCGACATCCGAGGAGGGCATCACAATGAACGGGTCAGAGCCGCCCAGTTCCAGCACCGATTTCTTCACGTGGTCAGCAGCGATGGAAGCCACCGAGCGTCCCGCCGGCTCGGAACCCGTCAGCGTTACCGCCTTGACGCGCGGGTCGGCCAGGACGGCCCCCACCTCGGACCCGCCGATCAGCAGGGTGCGGAAGGAACCTATGGGGAATCCCGCCCGCTCAAAGAGGGTGTCAAGGAAAAGCGCGGCCTGGGGCACATTCGAGGCATGCTTGAGCAGCCCGGAGTTGCCCGCCATCAGCGCCGGGGCGGCAAAGCGGATGACCTGCCACAGCGGGTAGTTCCAGGGCATGACGGCCAGCACGGTCCCCAGCGGTTCATAGCGGGTCCACGCCCGGCTGGCACCGACCGAAGACGGGTCCGCCAGCGCCGCATCGGCCAGGAATTCCTCGGAATGCGCCGCATAGAAGCGCATGGCCTTGACGCACTTGTGCACCTCAGCGATCGACTGCGCAATCGGCTTGCCCATCTCGACGGTGATCAATTCGCCCAGACCCTCCGCCTGATCCTCCAAACTGTCCGCCGCGGCCAGCATCCACTGCGCTCGCTTGGCGAAGGTTGTGCCCCGCAGCAGGCGCGCCGCTTCTGCGGCTTCCGCGATGCGCTCCTGGACCTCCTGGGCCGTATGCGGCTCGATGATCATTTCGGTCGAACCGGTGGTCGGGTTGACGGTTGCGATTGCCATGGGGGGATCCTTTTCCTTGAGACGTGTTCTCGATCACGACTATATAGGATACGATTCGTATCGGATACTATTTTAGGTCTACACAATAGATCCACCCCCGCCAGCAGCCCGGGGACCGGCTGCCCGACATCCAAGGAGTGCCCCGTGAGCACCAATGGCGAGTTGCCGACCAGACTTCCGCTTTTTCTCACCGACGCCGACGTTGCCAGCCTTTCGGACTGGGCCGGGGCGATCGAAGCCATCCGCGCCGCCTACAAGGCCCCCGGCGACGAGGCCGGAACCCCCGGGCGGATCTTCGCCCAGACACCGCGGGAATGGTTGYGGATCATGCCCTCGGTGCCACCCAGCGGCCAGTTGTTCGGCGCTAAGTCAATCGCCGGGTCCTTCGCTGACGGCCTGCGCGTCAGCTACCTGATTTCCCTCTTCGACAAGGACACCGCTGATTTAGTGGCCCTAGTTGACGGGAATCGCGTCACCGGCCTGCGCACCGCCGCGACCACCGCTGTGGGCACCTCCACGATCGTGCCGCAACGGCCGCTGACCGTGGGCGTTATCGGTTCCGGCTTTGAGGCCCGTTCCCACCTGGCTGCCTTTTCCCACCTGCTGGAGTTCGCTGAGATCCGGGTGTTCAGTCCGACCCCCGCCAACCGCGAGGCCTTTGCGGCCGAGTTCGACGGCGCGTTCGGGGCGCCGGCAAGGGCCGTCGGCTCCGCCCGTGAGGCCGCCGACGGCGCGGATCTCATCCTGTGCGCGGCACGCTCCCGCGATGAGTCCCCGACGTTGCAGGCTGACTGGGTCGGAGAGGACACCGCTGTGGTATCGATCGGTTCCACGACGGCGGCCCAGCGTGAGCTGCCCGCTGAACTGATCGCCCGCGCCGCGGTGGTTGTGGTGGATTCCCGTGACGAGGTCGTCAACGACAGCGGGGACATGATCGCGGCCCGCGCGTCTGGCGTCGATGTCGATTCGATCGTTGTCACTCTCAATGCCGTCCTGTCCGGTGAAACCGAGATCGATTCCGCGCACGGGATCAGGATCTATAAGTCGACAGGTTCGGGTCTGCAGGACATCGTGGTGGCCGAGATGCTCGTGGACCGCGCCCGCGCCGAGGGCATCGGTACCGTCCTCCCGGTCGGCATTGTCACCAGCCGCAAATAACACCTCACAGAAATGAAGGAGAACACCATGGTGGAATACACCAAATCCGAGGCCCGCTCCTGGGCCAAGGAGAACTTCACCGGCACCGTCGCGGTGACGCACCCATCTTTCACCCCTGACTTCTCGGGCATCAACGAGAACGCGATCCGCCATGACGTCCTCCTGCTCAAAGAGCGCGGCTACGCCGGTTCGCTGATCGTCGCCGAAGCGAATGTCGCCCCGGAAGAGAACGCCCGGATCACGGCCGTCGCCCGCGAAGCGGCCGGCCCTGATTTCGCTCTCTTCTTCCACGCCGTCTTCGGCACTCTGGAAGAGAACATTCACGCAGCAAACCTCGCCACCAAGGCCGGCGCCGACCGCGCCCTGCTGGCCTACCCCTCATCGTTCTGGCCGACCTCTTACGACGAGGTCTTCAATTACACCAAGCGTTTCACCGACGAAACTGATCTGGCCACCATGCTGTTCCCGCTGCCTGCCTGGGGCTTCGAGCGCATCCATCCCGCCGGCATGAGCGTGGAGTTCGTGCGCCGCGTCCTCGACGCGATGCCGAGCATCGTCGCCATCAAGGCGGAACAGGGCTACCCTGGCATCCCCGGCGTCATGGAGATGTACCACCACTTCCGCGACGAAGTGGTGATCTCCTGCCCCATAGAGGCCGAGATCATCCCCCTCATGTCAGTCTTGGACGTCCAGTTCTCCGGCACCGCCAACACGAACTGGATGGGCGATTACTACCCCAAGGCCTTCGAGCTGGCGCGCACCGGTAAGTGGGAAGAGGCGATGAAGCGATATTGGGAGGTCCAGCCGGCCCGGGCTGCCAATATGGCTGTATCGTCCACTTCCACTCCGGGCACCAGCTCCATCAACCGCACCCAGTGGAAGTACCAGGAGTGGCTTTCCGGCTTCAACGGCGGCGCCCTGCGGCCGCCGGCAGTCAGGCTTCCGGACCGTTTCATGAAGCAGCTGCGCGCAAGCTTGGAAGCCTCGGGACTGCCCGTCACCGACTCCCCTGACTCCGAGTTCCTGCGCGGTCGCGTCAGCGCCTAAGGCTCAGCTTTAATCGCCGGAGGGCCGGCCACTAAGAAAGTGGCTGGCCCTCCGGCGTGTCACGC
>NZ_JBFRFD010000272.1:0-5039 GCF_052114645.1 Arthrobacter sp. 2YAF22_2 | reverse complement strand
CGTTGCTGCTGCGCGGGATGAGTCCGAGCAGCTCGACGCGCCCCTCGGTGAGCAACGTCAGCTCCTGGCCGGACACCGGATTCCCTCGCTCACTGTGCCCTCAGCCCGCTGAGGGGTTCCGACGTCGAATTCACCATCAGCACCGCGGGGTCCTGGCCGTCCACGAACGCGATGGCCGACACCGAGCCGGGGCTGATGACGATCCGCTGGAAGAGGTCCAGGGGCGTGCCCAGGGCGTGGGCGACGGCGGCCTTGATGGGGTCGGCGTGGGAGAAGCACACCACGACGCCGCCGGCGTGGTCGGTACGCAGTGCCTGCAGCGCTCCGACGATCCGCGCCTGCATCTCCGGAAAGCTCTCGCCGTTCGGGAAGCGGAACTCTGACGGGCTGTGCTGCACGGTCTGCCACTCCGGTAAAGCCGCCAGATCGGCGATCGCGGCGCCGGTCCAGTCGCCAAAGTCGCATTCAAGCAGGCCGTCGTCGCGGTTCACTGCCAGTCCCGTGCGGGCAGCCGCCGGCTCTGCCGTCTCGCTGGCACGCTCCAACGGTGACGAATAGATCGCATTGACGGACAAGCCCGCGAGCCGATCCGCAACGCGCTCGGCTTGGACGCGGCCGCGGTCGGACAGGTGCAGCCCCGGGGCCCGCCCCGGCAGCACCGTGCCCGTCGTCGGCGTCTCCCCGTGGCGGACCAGGAGGAGGAGGGTGGTGTCCGCCGTCGACGGAGCATCCGGTGGAGCGGACGGCGCTGAAGCATTCATCAGCATCCAGCGTATTTCGTCCTGGGCGCCAGCGGGGGAAAATTCCGCGCAATTCCCTCGATTCCGCGCCCGTACGAGGACTACCGTAGAGAGGTGAGTGACCGCCCCGATATCTTCACCGTTGGCGAACTGCGTGCCTCCGGCCACGTGCACAAAGACCTGCGCCACGAAATTCGCGACAATCTGCTCGCGGCGCTCGCCGCCGGCCGCGATCCGTGGCCCGGGATCTACGGATTCGGCCGGACCGTCCTCCCGCAGCTTGAGCGGGCCTTGATCGCCGGGCACGACGTCGTTCTGCTTGGTGAGCGGGGACAGGGCAAGACCCGGCTCCTCCGCACGCTGGCGGGACTGCTCGACGAGTGGTCACCGGTGATCGAGGGATCGGAACTGAACGAACATCCCTACGAACCGATCACGGAGCACTCCCGTGCCAGTGCGCTCGCCGAAGGCGATCGGCTGCGGGTGGCGTGGCGCCACCGCTCCGAACGCTACGTCGAGAAACTCGCCACGCCGGACACGTCCGTCGCCGACCTGATCGGCGACGTTGACCCTATGCGGGTGGCCGAGGGGCGCCTGCTCGGGGACCCGGAAACCATCCACTATGGTCTCGTGCCGCGCTCCAACCGCGGCATCATCGCCATCAACGAGCTTCCCGACCTCGCCGAGCGGATCCAGGTCGCGATGCTCAACGTGATGGAGGAGCGGGATATCCAGATCCGCGGCTACGTGCTGCGGTTGCCGCTCGACGTGCTCGTCGTCGCGTCCGCCAACCCGGAGGACTACACCAATCGCGGCCGGATCATCACGCCGCTGAAGGACCGTTTCGGCGCCGAGATCCGCACCCACTACCCGATAGAGCTGGACGACGAGGTCGCCGTCATCCACCAGGAGGGCCGGCTTGTGGCCGACGTGCCACCCGTCATTCTTGAGATCCTGGCCCGCTACACCCGTGCGCTGCGGCTGTCTCCGGCGATCAACCAGACCTCTGGGGTGTCGGCGCGGTTCGCCATCGCGGGCGCCGAGACCGTCGCCGCGGCGGCGCGGCGCCGCGCCAGCATGCGCGGGGAAGAGGAGGCGGTCGCGCGGATCGTGGACCTGGAGAGCGCCGTGGAGGTCCTCACGGGCAAGATTGAGTTCGAATCGGGTGAAGAGGGGCGGGAAGAGGCCGTCCTCGATCACCTCCTGCGCACGGCCACCGCCGAAGCCGTGCGGGCGCACTACCACGGGCTCGACCTCGGGCCGCTGGTGGCGGCACTGAACGGCCACACGACAGTGACGACCGGGGAACAGGTCACGGCGCGGGAGTTTCTCGAAAACCTTCCTGCCCTCAACGGCTCGCGCCTCTACGACGAGATCAGCGGGCGGCTGGACGCGAAAAACGACGGGCAGCGCGCCGCCGCAATCGAACTGGCGCTGGAAGGCCTCTACCTCGCACGCCGGATTTCGAAGGAGTCCGACGACGAGGCCACCATCTACGGCTGACACTAGGGATAGGCGGCATCATGGGCGTTCACAACCGGTCCAGGTACGGCCGGTACACCGGGGGACCCGATCCGCTGGCGCCGCCGGTGGACCTGGCGGAGGCGCTCGACGCGGTCGCCGAGGAAGTCATGGCCGGCTACTCGCCCCGCAGTGCCCTGCAGGAATTCCTGCGGCGCGGTGGCCGGAACCGGGAAGGGCTCGACGACCTCGCCGGCCGGGTCCAGCAGCGCCGGCGTGAACTGCTGGACCGCCACCGGTTGGACGGCACCCTGGACGAGGTTCGGAAACTGCTCGACACCGCGGTGCTGGAGGAGCGCAAGCAGCTGGCCCGCGACGCCATGATGGACAACACCGACCGCGCCTTCCGGGAGCTGCAGCTGCAGAACCTGCCGCCGTCCACGGCCGCAGCTGTCAACGAACTCGCGTCCTACGATTGGCAGTCCACCACAGCCCGGGAAGCCTATGACCGGATCAAGGAGTTGCTCGGGCGGGAGGTCCTGGACCAACGGTTCGCCGGCATGAAGCAGGCCCTTGAGGGCGCCACCGACGAGGACCGCGCCGCTGTGAGCGAGATGCTGGGCGACCTCAACGAGCTGCTGGACAAGCACCGGCGCGGCGAGGACACCGACGCGGATTTCCAGGACTTCATGGCCCGGCACGGACAATTCTTTCCGGAGAACCCCCAGTCCGTCGAGGAGTTGATCGACGCCTTGGCCCAGCGCGCGGCAGCGGCCCAGCGCTTGCTGCAGTCCATGTCCCGGGAGCAGCGCGAGGAGCTGATGAGCCTGTCCGCCCAGGCATTCGGCTCGCCGGAACTCATGGCCCAGCTCGACCAACTCGACTCAAGCCTGCGCGCCCTGCGCCCGGGCGAGGACTGGACCGGTTCCGAACGCTTCGAGGGCCAGGAGGGGCTGGGCCTGGGCGACGGCACCGGCGTGCTTCAAGACCTCGCCGAGCTCGACGAGCTCGCCGAACAGCTCTCCCAGTCCTACAACGGATCGCGCCTGGACGATCTGGATCTGGACGCCCTGGCCCGCCAGCTAGGGCAGAATGCCGCCGTGACGGCCCGCGCCCTCGCCGAGATCGAGCGGGCCATGCAGGACGGAGGCCTCCTGCGCCGCGGCGCCGACGGCGATCTCCGSTTGTCACCGCAGGCCATGCGGCGGCTCGGCAGAACGCTGTTGCGGGACACCGCCAAGCAATTGTCCGGCCGCCAGGGGCCACGGGAGACCCGCGTCGCCGGCGCCGCCGGCGAGCAGACCGGCTCCAGCCGCCAGTGGCAGTTCGGGGACGCCGAGCCGTGGGACGTCACCCGCACCATCACCAATGCGATCAGCCGCACGGTCGCCGACGGCGGCGATCCGGGCCGCGGGCTGCGCCTCGCCGTTGACGATATCGAGGTGACGGAAACAGAGGCACGCACCCAGGCCGCCGTCGTCCTCCTGGTCGATGTGTCGTTCTCGATGGCAGCCGAGGGCCGGTGGGTGCCGATGAAACGCACCGCGCTCGCCTTGCACCACCTCGTGTCCACCCGTTTCCGCGGCGACCGGCTGCAGCTGATCACGTTCGGCCGCTACGCGCAGACCATGGACATTGGCGAGCTCACCGCCCTGCCGGCGCGGCAGGAGCAAGGGACCAACCTGCAGCACGGTCTGCTGCTGGCCAACCGCTTCTTCCGCCGGCACCCGTCGATGCAACCCGTCCTGCTCGTAGTGACCGACGGCGAACCCACCGCACACCTGTTGCCCGACGGCGAGTCCTGGTTCTCCTGGCCGCCGGACCCGGAAACCATCCGCGTCACGGTCGCCGAGCTCGACCGGCTGGGGCGGGCCGGCACGCAGGCCACCGTCTTCCGGCTCGGCCATGACCCGGGCCTCGAGCAGTTCGTCCAGCGCGTGGTCCGCCGGGTCGGCGGCCGGGTCGTCGCGCCCGAGACCGGGGACCTGGGTGCCGCCGTGGTGGGGGAGTACCTGCGCGCGCACTTCCGTGGAAGGCCTTACGACGAGGCCGACTGGGCCTCCTAGGCGGCCTGACGACGACTCAGGGTCAGGGACGCGCTTGTCAGCCGGCGCGGAGCCCGTAGCTCAGGATCATGTTGCCCTTGCTGGTCTGCTGGGATGACTGAAGTTCCAGGCGGGTGAGCGGGTCGCCGTCGGCGAAGAGCCTGCGGCCGGTGCCCGCGACCACGGGATGGACGATCAGCATCAGGCTGTCGAGCAGCCCGGCGAACAACAGTTGGCGGACCAGCGAGATGCTGCTGAAGACGCCGATGTCGCCCCCGTCGCCGTCCTTCAGGCCCGCGACGAAGTCTTCCAGCGGCCCAACGATCAGCTGCGAATTTTGCCAAGCCAGCTCGCCGGTGAGGGTCCGGGACGCCACGAATTTGGGCAGCGGGTTGATGAAGCCGCCGAAATCCGCGTCGGCCTCTGCGTTGGGCCAGTACTCCGCCCACTGCTGGTAGCCGACGCGGCCCAAAAGCCCGGCGTCGATCCGGCCCATCATCTCGCCCATGCCCGCCCCCAGCTCCTCGTCGAAGCTGTCGAACTGCCACCGGAACGGGTCTTCCACCACGCCGTCCACGGAACTGAACAGGCCGGCCGTTACTTTGCGCATGGGTTCTCCTCGTAGCTGGGTCTTTGACTGCACCCTAGCGGCAGATCTTGAGGCAGGGAATACCCCAAACCGCGGCCAAACCGCGATCCGGGGCAGCCGCCCGCAGCGGGTCAGCCGTTGGTGGCAGCGCCTTCCGAGGCCGCATCGTGCCCTCCGCCGCCCGGACCGTCCTGGCCCWGGTCC